>CAJODX010000026.1 GCA_905233295.1 uncultured Synergistales bacterium
AGTTGCGGAGCTTGACGTTTTCGGACGCTGGAACAGCAGTTTTTCACCGAAAAGTCTTGCCGCGCCTATCGGTGTACGTCAAAACGGAGATACATTCTCTTTCGATGTTTATGAAAAATCAATGGGACCTCACGGAATCACCGCGGGAACTTCAGGAAGCGGAAAAAGCGAAATGCTTACAACATGGCTTTTGTCAATGGCTCTTAATTTTTCTCCTGATGATGTGAATTTTGCTTTAATCGAGTTCAAAGGCAACGACCTTTCAAATATATTAAAGCCTCTTCCGCATATAGCCGGTGTTGTCAGCAACATGAATGATCCTTCGACAATAACGCGCTGCATAAAATCTCTTGAAGGCGAGAAAGCCCGCCGAATGAAAATTTTTGAGCAGGCTACATGGTTATCTACAAAATCAATTTCGGCGTATCAGATTTATCAGAAGGAACACCCTGAAGTTCCGCCTTTGCCGTATTTAATCATTGTCGTTGACGAGTTCGCTGAATTTGCGACACAATATCCTGAATATGCAGGAGATTTTATCAATTCAATAGTTCGAGTCGGCAGGAGCATCGGAATGTACGCGACTTTGACAATGCAATCACCTCAAGGCGTTGTAAAAGGTCAGGTCAGCGCAAACACGAAATTCAGAATCTGTCTTAAAACCGCCAATGCATCAGAAAGCAAAGAAATTCTCGGTACAAATGATGCCTTTGGAATTTCCGCTCCCGGACGCGCAATCGTGAAAGTCGGAAACAATGAAGTTTACGAACAGGTTCAGACTTTTTACGCCAAGGCTGCGTACAATCCCGAAAAAGGACAAAAAACCGCGGTTAATGAAATTAATATCGTGTCTTTGAGCGGCAAAAGAACCCGTCCTGAAATTTATGACAAAACGATAAAGGCTGCACGCAACGCCCTGAGCGAAGGTAACGCTGTTGTCAACAATATCATTGATACTGCAAAAGAAAATAATATTCCGTGGGCACGTCATGTGTGGCTGGATCCTCTGCCTGAAATTCTTTCGCTTAATGAACTCGAGCAGTTTACAAATTCACTCGCGTTCTTCAACGGAAGCTGGCAGAAAAAAAATGATGGACTTTCCGTAACCGTCGGAATGATTGACGATCCTGAAAATCAAAATCAATATCCTTTTGTTCTGGACTTTTCAGGAGAAGGGCATCAGATTTTATACGGTGCGCCGTCATCAGGAAAGACAACATTTTTGCAGACGGTTTTACTGTCAGCGTCCATGAGTTACACGCCTGAACAGATGAATTTTATTTTGTTCGATTACGGCAACTGGGGAGCAAAATTTTCAGCACTTCCGCATTGCATGGCAATAGTTGACCCCGGCGAAAAAGATCAGGTGAACAAAGCAAAAGATTTTCTCGCGGCTGAAGTCGTGTCGAGGAAAAAACTTTTTGCTGGCTCTGACCTCGCTACGTATTGTGAAATTTCCGGCAAATCCATGCCTTCAATCATTATTTTTGTCGATAACATGGCTTCGCTTTACAACAACAATCCAGATCTTATGGATTTAATCATTCTTGTTGCCCGTGAAGGCGGCAGTCTGGGCATATATCTTGCTCTTACATCAGGAAGCACTGGAAGTTTCATGTACAGAGTTTCACAGTATGTGCGCTCTAATCACGCTCTTCAGATGACTGACAAAGGCGATTACAGAAGCATCGTCGGAGGCAACGGGCATATTGAACCTGGACATCATGCAGGACGCGGACTGACAAAAGGACCGCTGGAATTTCAAACGGCTCTGTCTATCAGCGGTGCAACCGAAGGTGAAAGAGTGAAAAATCTCCGCGAACTTATAAAGTCAATGTCTGAAACGTGGACAGGCAAGAGAGCTTCTATTGAAGAAACTGAAGCTGAGCCTGTTGAAATCGGCGAGCTGCTTGCAAATAACGATTTTGTTCAGATAGGGATTAACAAAAAGACCCATGAACCTGTTGACTTCGTATTCAAAGACATGAACGGCTGTGTAATTTCAGGAACAGACGGCGGAGGAAAAAGCAATATACTCGGCTTCATCGCTCAGACTTTGGGCAAAGATTCCAAAACGAAGCTATATATATATGAAGAAAATGTTTTCCTTGAGAAATTATGCCCGAACGCAAAAACAGCGCATGATGCAAAAACAGCCGACGAAATTATTTCAGAGCTTGCCAAAGAATTTGACAGCAGAGATGATGACAGTGAAGGACGTGTCGTTTTCTGTGTTGACGATTTCGCAGCCTTTTACAGAGGAATTTCAAAAGAAAGCGCGAGTCTTCTGAATAATATAACTCAGGGCGGAGCTGACAGAGGCATATTTTTCTATATTGCCTGCGATGTAAAAGGTCTGGCGAAAATGCACACATATAAAATCAAGCCGTTTATGAACTGTCTTGCGAATGAAAATGCAATCGCCGTAGGAGGCTCTATCGGTGAGTATCAGGCATTCAGAAATCTTCACAGCGATGAAAATCTTGTCTTTGCTCAGCATGAAGGCTGCATGATTCACAAGGGCAAAGTTATTCAGATGAAAATCGCGAAAATTTAAGGAGCTGACTTGATTATGAATGAACCGGAATTATTCTTAGTAACGCTCATTTTCGGAGACGGACTCTTTAATGTTGATATGGAACTTCCTTCTCAGATTCCTGTCGGGGAATTAAGCAAACGTGTTCTCGAAATTTTAAAAAGTTTGTATGAAGGCGAATTTTCCGGCTGGAAGTCGTGCAGTTTCGAGTTCAATAACAAAATTTTGAGCAATGATGATACGTTATTGAAAGCCGGAGCTTTCGACGGAAGCAAAATCTTTATGATTGAAGCATAAAAAATCCGCCGAAATTACGATAGGTGAGTCAGTAATTTTACAACGAAATTCTATTCCATAAATTTATTTTTGCTGTTAATATATGTTCATCGTAAATAAAACGGTTGGATTTTTGACAAGCAGAATTTTTTTGTAAGGAGTGAGCTTTTTATGCCGGAAATTTTACTGACTCCTGAAGTTCTCAGGGAAAAAGCCTCAGAGCTTCGCCACATTCAAGAAGAGCAAGAGCATTTGATAGCACAAATTCAGCGTCTTGTCGATGAAATGTGGTTAGGCTGGGAAGGCAAAGCCCAGGAAGCTTTCATAAAAAGTTTCAATGACAAGAAGAGAACATACAAATTGTTTTCGATTGATATGTTGCGGTTTGCAAATTTTCTCGGAGTTTACGCCGTAAGCATGGAGGGAATTGATGAAGATTTCGGATTCCACAGACCCGATGATGTTCAGCACGGTCCTCACGGTGGAGAACATCACGGCGGCTCAGGGCGCAGACGGTAAAACAGGTTCTCATTTTCTGAAATTTTTTCAGGATTGAGCATAGATTGTTTTAAGATATTAAAGGAGGTGAATACTAATGCCGGAAATTATGTTAACACCCGAAATCCTTACGGAAAAGGCTACAGAACTCGGAAATATTCAGAGTGAGCAGCAGAATGTTATCGCGGGTATTCAGAAGCTTGTTGATGAAATCGTATCAGGTTGGGAAGGCAAAGCCCAGCAGAGTTTCCTGAACAGCTTCAACGAGAAGAAAGGAACCTACGAAGAATTTTCTGTCGATATGTCAGCCTTTGCGGACTTCCTGAGAGTTTACGCGAACACGATGGAGGATATCGACAACGGGCAGCCGACTATTGCATAAGAATTTTCAGGCTGCGTTTTTTAAAGAATGGAAGGAGGTGTATTTGTAATGCGCATTAAATTAACACCTGAAGCTCTCAGAGACGGCGCACAGCGTCTTAGCCAGATGAAAGCCGATAACGATGACGTAATCAATCGTATTGACGGGTTAATCAACGGTCTTGTTGCTGAGTGGCACGGTGAAGCACAGGAAGCTTTCGCGAACAGCTATGCTAATAAGAAAGCAACATTCCAGCAGTTCTCGCTTGACATGGAAGCATTCGTCAGATTCCTGAATCGCTATGCTGAAACAATGGAAGAGCAGGAAAAAATGCAGGCCACCAAAGCAGGAAGTCTTTAATAGAAAGTTATACAAAAACAATCAGGCAGGGAGCGCAAGTTTCAATTCTCCCTGCTTTTTTCTCAGTTTTCACCAGTGAAGGGGCAAATTATGTCGCAAAAAAAATTTTTGCTTGTTACAAAAAAGGAATTATTTTATTCAGCCGTAATGTTACGTGTAAGAAAACTTGTAAATGTTGTGTATGAATTTCCAGCTGATGAAATGAAATTTGAACGCGAACTCAGAGAAGCAAGAAAAACTCTCCGGAAAAAAAATCTGCTTGAAGAAACCGCACGCGATGGAGTAAATCTGAGTTTCGCCTTGACCGTATGCGTATCTTTTTGCGCTAATCCTGACAGTTGCGAACTTGTAGATTCTTACGGCTACCGCGCTACAATTTATAAAAATTCCAAAATGTTTATGCTCATGGAAGAACGTGAAGATGATGAACTGGCTGTTGCTTGGTTCAATAAAAAAAGCAGTATAGACGAATATGTTAATAACGAAATACAGAAAAGGAGGAGCAGAATTTTAAGATGAGCGGACTGAGAGACGCAAGCGGAACGATCGTTATAGATGAAGCTGAAGCTGAATCTGACATCAGGAAAATCGAACTCGCAAAATCAAAATTAAATGACGCGAAACAGATTTTAAATCCAGCTAACATAGACTCTGAAAGAATGTTCGGAGCTGCTCGCGATGCACTCGAGGAACAGCTGCTGAAAATCAGTCAGGATCTTTCGGACTGGGAAGACAGATGCGATTCTTCCGTAAGATATATACGGCATGTAGTCGCGGAATATAAACGGATTGACCGTGAATTTGCGGCAAAAGCGAGGGGGCTTAAATAAAATATGCCGACAACAGTTATAAATATCAATGCAGTCGAAGAAAGCACAGCAAGAGCTATAAAAAGAATAGAAGAGCAGGAAAATGCACTGAACGCAATAGACAGCATCGTAAATTCAATGGAAGGTGTATGGGAATCTGACGCTCAGAAAGTTTATGCTGACAGATTCAGAGAGGCAAAAACAAGAATACAGAATTTCAATGCATCTCTCAGTCAGTCGCTTGAAAATATGAGAACTTTTGTCAGCGACTGCGTTATGACAGATAATCAGACCGCAAGGGAACTGCGCAACGTAAGCTGGTAAGGAGTGTAAATTATGCCTAAACTTTTATATGTTACAGAAGAAATGCGGCAGCGTGCTAAAAATATCGGTATGAACGCCGATGAAATTTTGGGTTCGCAAAATCAGGTTACCGGAATTTTTCAGAATATGGGACGCGATTTCAGCGGTAAGATTCCGTCTTTGATGACTGAGAAAATGATTGCAATGGAAAGCGATTACAAAAATATAAACGATATTCTCAACGGCTATAAACAATTTCTTGAAGACAGCGCTCAAAATGTCGAATGGACTGATGAAGAGTCCGCAAGATGGGCGCAGGCTTTGGGACACTGAATTTAAACGGAGGTGAATTTTAAATTGCCGTCTAATATAATGATATTCGATGCTGATTATATTTCAGAACTGACAAGCGCAATGAATGAAGCCTGCGAACTTGTCGGCGAGGCTGTTGCAAGCCTGAAAAAAGCAAGTCTCCATGAAGGCTGGAAATGCAAGGAATGTACCAGAATTTCAGAAAATCTCGATGACTTGAATTTAAGACTCGGAAGACTTGATCAGGGAGTAAATGAAACAGTGCATGTCTTAGGCGGAAGTGTCAGCAGGTTTGCTGAACTCGAAGCAAAATATGAAACTCAGGCTAACAGTCTTTCTGATGACTTAAGGACAAACTACGGATACAGCGGCTCTATGCATGAAAGTTCAACAGGTTCAGCAGCGCAGAGTGTCGGAACAGGTGCAGCAGGAGCAGCCGCAGCCGCAGGATCAAAAGCTGAAATTCCCAACGGTAAGCCGGCATCTCACAGCAACGGAGCAGTACCGCATGTGAATGTTGCAGGTATAAAAATGCCGGGCTTTGGCGGAAATACCAATATCAACAATAATTTTAACAGCGTGAATCTGCCCGTTACTCATATTCCTGACAGACCTGACGATGTCGCAACAGGCACAAAAGATGCTGAAGAGATTTCGTTAATCGCTGTTGAAAGTGTTGCTGATACCATAACTCAGGTTCTCGGCAAAAATCTGAGCGTGAAAATAGTCGCTCCCGACGGCTCTGACAGAACGGTTGAACATCTTATCGAAACTTTTAACGCGGGCAAAAGCATTGTGGAAAACTCGGCGCGTATAGTTTCCGACACGTCCATGCCCCACACTGAGGAACGCATAGCTGTTGCGGCTGGTATTGCAAGTCTTGCAGGCAGTGCTGTAACAGGACTTGGAATGTTAAAGAGCGCAGGAGAGACAGTCAAAACCGCTGCGAGTATTCAGGATTTAGGGAAACAGGCTGAAAATCTTCTCCCGTCGATTAAAGACAATGATGAACTTAAAAGCGTTTTAGGCGCGATTTCATTAGCCGGTGAAGCGTCAGTTTCATCATCATCTTCTTCATCTTCAAAGTCAAATTCATCCATCTGGAGCGGAATACTTGAAGGGCGTGAAGTTGTTAATAATTTTGTAGAAAAATTCGTAGGCATAGGAGGTTCTTCAGGTTCAGCGAGTTCTGTTTCAGGTTCGTTTTCTGGAAGTTCCGGAAATTCTGTTTCACTCGCCGGTTTAGCTTCAAATTCAAGCACCGGTGCAGCGTCTTCGGGAAATTCGGGGCAAAATTTTCTGAACCAGCTTATGGATTCACTGCTCACAAAATTCACGGGAAATTCAACAACAGCATCTTCATCATCTTCATCTTCTTCGCCGGTACAAAAATTTTTAAGCAGCTTTGTTGCTGATTTAGTTTAAGAAAAAATAAAAAATGAAAAACATGATAAAATTTTCAGCCCGTTCCGAAATGGGACGGATAAGAACAAACAACGAAGATAATTGTTATTGCAACGGTATTTTTATGACGGTCTCAGAACGGGAGAGACCGTTTTTTTTGAACGGTAACACAGCTCCTCCGTGTGTATTCGCGGTGTGCGACGGAATGGGCGGCGAAGATTGCGGCGAACTCGCTTCACTGACCGCGGTCGAAACCCTTGCAAAATTTGCAAAAAAAATTCCAGTCGAAAAAAATTCCGTTTCGGATTTTGTCAACGCCGCAAACACCAGAATGATCGAAATTATGAAACAGCAGAAAATCAGAATGGGAACGACTTTGGCTCTCGCTGTGATTAATGAAAACTCTTTCACGTTATACAACATCGGCGATTCAAGAATTTACAGACTTGAAGCTGAAAATCAAAGACTTTTGCGCGTTACCGATGATCACAGCCTTGCTGAAGATAAAGTCAGAATGGGGCTCATCACTCCTGCTCAAGCGGAAAAAGATCGCGACAGACATGTTTTAACACGCTATCTCGGGATTGATGACGAGGAATTTTCTTTTGCGCCTGATGTTTACGGTCCTTTCGATTTTAATCTGAACAAAAAAATTCTGCTGTGTTCAGACGGACTTACGGACATGCTGAGTTACGGCGAAATTTCTGAAATCATGCGCACAAACGCCGATGTTTCCGAAATTTCAGACAATCTCGTTGACGCGGCATTGAAAAACGGCGGCAAAGACAACGTAACATGCATAGTAATCGAAATAAAATCTCAGGAGGAAAAATAAAATCCAATGAACGATATAAAACAGTATGAACCTTTATGGGGTTCATGGTACATTGATGAACAGTTGGGCGAAGGCTCTTTCGGAAAAGTTTACAAAGTTCACAAAGAAGAGTTCGGAAAAATTTACTACGCCGCAGTGAAAATGATTTCAATACCGCAAAGTCAGGCTGAAGTCGAACAGGCACGCAGTGAAGGCATCGACGACGCTTCAATGCACACGTATTTCAGAGCGTTCGTTACGGACATTGTACAGGAAATAGATTTTATGAGCGCGTTCAAGGGCAACACCAACATCGTTTCGCTTGAAGACCATGAAGTCGTTAAACGCAAAGATTCCATCGGCTGGGATATTTTGATACGCATGGAACTTTTGACGAGCCTGTCATCGTTTATGAATGACCGTCCTCTGACTACTGAAGATGTAATGCAGATAGGCATCGACATTTCACGCGCTCTCGAACTCTGCGCAATCAAAAATACCATTCACAGAGATATTAAGCCCGATAATATTTTCGTGTCGCAGTACGGAGATTACAAACTCGGAGATTTCGGTGTCGCAAGACAGATTGAGCGCACTATGTCAGGTCTGTCGAAAAAAGGCACTTATACTTACATGGCTCCTGAAGTCTTCGCCGGAAAAGAATACGGACCTTCCGTCGATTTATATTCGCTGGGCATCGTCATGTACCGTTATCTGAACAACAACAGAACGCCTTTTCTTCCGCCGTTCCCTGAGCCTATCACACCGAACAGCAGAGAAGAAGCTCAAAGACGCAGAATGACCGGCGAACCTCTTCCAGATATTCCAGACATTGACCCGAAACTGAACGCTTTAGTCCTGAAGGCATGTGCCTACGATCCCGAAGACAGATTCAAAAACGCTACAGAGTTCAGAACCGAACTTGAAAAAATCGCGGGTGCTGCACCGAAACCTCCCGTTCAGGAAAATAAACGCGAATCAATAAAATCCGGCATGAGAAAATCCAGAGCCGTGCGCGAAAATGAAGTCAACGAAAAAACTACGGGCGTTTTCGCTCTCAGATATGACGAGCCTGAACCTGAAGTTGTCGTATCAAAGCCGGAAGTTCCTCAGAAAATCATCAACATCTTTGCAATGTCAGGCGCGTTCTTTTCGGGACTTCTGACACTTTTCTCTCTGTTCAGCGGTTCACGCGGAGATATTTTCATTTCACTGCCGCTGTATGCGCTGTGCCTTGTGCTGTGTGTCATAAATTTCAAACATGCCGCCTTGAATGCCGTTCTGATAATCTGGCTTATATGTTATCTTGCCACAAACGCCCTGATTTTCAATATTTTCAATCACCCTCTGCTCGCATTGACGCTAGGTATTCTTACAGTTGAGGCTCTGCGTTCATCGGAAAGAAAATACAAAATCGCGCTGAGTATCATTCTGAGTGCCTGTTCGATAGTTTCAGGCGTTTTGATTTTCAGAACACTCGGCGGTTCAACTCTGTCAACTTTCAGAGCTTACACGCTTGCATCGTATTCTGTTCCGCTGTTGTTGCTTCTTGATGCTGTCATCGCCATGCTCCCGAAACGCGAGGACGGAAAAATTATCGCGGGGCTTACAGCTTTGCAATTATTTTCACTTACAGCCTTTTTCATGTACGTATTTGGAATTTTCAGCGGCGGCATCGGAGGAGCTAACATTTTATTCAACATTATCGACGCGAGTTTTGTTGGCTTTTCGCCGGAAAGATTCACGTGGTGGAGATACGGCAGAGTCGCAGGGCTTGTTGTTCAGGCTTTACAGGCAATATGCATGATTTACGTTGCGGCTGCGAAAATGATTCCCGAAGATTTTCTCGGGTTCATGGCGAATAAAAAGAAATCGGCGGCGGTCATGTTAATTTCGATTGCGTTGATTGTTCTCGCGGTTTTTCTTTTAACAATGCTGTATTAGCTGAAAATGAAACCGACAGAATTTTTTCCGAACAGAAAATATTTTGATAATGGCTTTCAAACGTACAGAAGGAGGTGATTTTTTTATCAAAATAATGCGCTTTTATATTTATACGCAATACAGTAAAATGAAAAATACCGCGAAACTTAATTTTTTTTACATCTCAAAAAGGAGTGTTTTATTTTCATTATGAAAAAAAATTTTTTCATACGGGTTTTATGTTTAAGCCTGTTCCTTTTCCTTCTGGCGTGTGCCGGAACGGCTTCGGCGATTGAAATCAACGAAGAAAATTTTCCTGACGCAACATTCCGAAGCTTCGTCAGCACAAATTTTGACCTCGACAGAGACAACGAATTGAGCGAATCGGAACGCGTTCAAACATCAATCATCATGGACGCAAC
>CAJODX010000027.1:0-1071 GCA_905233295.1 uncultured Synergistales bacterium
CTCCGATACAAACAGTGATGACGAAGTAACAATCTACACAACGGAATATACCGGAAAAACGGCTGTAATGCCGATTAGAGTCCGGCTCAAAATTCCGCGCACAAGTCAGCTTCTGAAAGATATTTGGGAACAGCTTGACGCCGCTGAAAATTCACGCGAACTTTTCAACATTTTCAACAGGTATGCGACTGTCTATGTCCGTTCATCAGCAGCAGCAGAATATGACGCGGATTTATTCAAAGCGGTCGGAAGCAAAGGCACAGGGTTTGATGTTCCTGTAACAGCAGCGGACTGTGTTGAAGCTTTCCTGTATGATAATTACCTGAATCTTGAATTTATGGTGTTTATGACGGACGCAGTGAGCAAAAAAACAGAAAAAACTGCTTTCGTGGAAATTTTCAAAGATGACGGCATTCCTTACATTTTGATTGGCGATGGAAACGTTGACGCGGCATTGAAACTTGATTTTTATGTTGCTGAACCCGGAGTGTCTCTTGCCTCGACAGAAGAATCAACAACTTCAACAACAGGTTCGAGTTCAGTTTCCGGAAGCTCGTCAGGCTCATGTTCATCAATACGCGGCGAAAGAATGAATCTTGGTGTATTTTTGATACTGGGGCTTTCTCTTGCGTTAAGAATACGGCGAAAAGAATGAAGTGAAAAAAATTTTTTCCGGCTCCTCAATCCTAACTCTCAAAAATTTTTTGCATAAATAAATAATTCTGTTGTATAATCGCAGAAGGTTTTAATTCAATTTTTTCACCCGTCTGAATTAAATTTCAAAATGAACAAATTTACAACTGCAACTTTGCAAACGAAAGGAATTTCTGAAATGCTCAGGCAAAAAATCTCAGCGTTAATGATTTTGTTTATGTCGCTGTTCTTCATCACACAGGCTTCGGCAGCGGCAAAAGAAACCAAAGAAGATGCCGTACTCAAGGCGTGGTCGCACGAAAATAATTTCAATGACGGCGATGACCAGCAGTCTCTCAAACTGAAAATCACGTATTATTCAAACGAATATGTCGAAGCCCTCGTTAATTCAGAAGCAGAAAAAAATCTCTGGACAAA
>CAJODX010000027.1:1140-15136 GCA_905233295.1 uncultured Synergistales bacterium
GATATGTACGTCCGCGGCATTCCCATGTATGCCGGACCTTTTGACAAACACATCACGATGATGGTAGGCAAAAAGAAATATCAGCCGATTGATTACGAAAAGAGATTCAATTTCAAAATTATCGGTCAGCGCGACGGCATGGTGTTTTTTCCGCGCTACGACCCTAAAACAGGCAAGGAAGTCCTTGAAGGCGCAAAAGACGTAAGAATAATTTTCGACTCTTCGATAAGCCACGCCCTTGACGGAAGAAACGATGTCATATATGTCTGGGATCTTTCAAGGGACAGAGGCAAAATCGCAGGAGGCAAGGCAACAGACAGACTTGAAACAGACAGACTCATAAAACGTTCGGACAAAATAAAAGCTGAACGTGATGCGCTTCAAAAACAGATTGACGCACTCAACAAAGAGTATAACGAAGTTAATTCGCGTATTGACGAATTACAGAGCAATTAAAAAATTTTTTAAGAAAATTTTCAGAAAGGAAGTATTTTTATTATGGTCAAAATGGATCGTATCGCTGTACTGACGAGCGGAGGAGATTCGCCCGGTATGAACGCAGCCATACGTGCAGTCGCAAGGACATGCATGTTTAACGACAAAGAATGCATTGGTGTCAGACGCGGCTATGAAGGTCTTATTGAAGGCGATTTCGTAACACTCGACCGTGCTGCTGTCGGCGGGATCATTCATCACGGAGGCACAATCCTGAAAACGGCACGCAGTGAGCGTTTCAAAACTCCAGAGGGGCGCGAGGCGGCTCTTGAGCAGATGAAAAACGCCGGTATCGATGGTCTTGTCGTTATAGGCGGCGACGGCTCTTTCCATGGTGCAAAGGCTCTTCATGATCTCGGCTTTCCTACAATGGGAATCCCCGGAACGATTGACAATGACATCACCGGCACTGACGAAACAATAGGATTCGACACCGCTGTGAACACCGCGCTCGATGCAATAATGAAACTCCGCGACACAGCCTCAAGCCACCAGAGATTATTTGTCGTTGAGGTCATGGGACGCAACGCGGGATTTCTTGCGCTTGAAGTTGCGGTTGCCTCAGGAGCTGAATACGTTGTCGTACCTGAGCTGCCCGTGAGTATCGGTGAACTTACGAAAAGGCTCAAAACTTCGTATGCAGAACACAGAAGCCACACGCTGATAATTCTTGCTGAAGGTGTAATGACAGCCGATAAAATGCGCGAACAGCTTCAGGATGCCGGCGGCTATGACGCAAGAGTTACAGTACTCGGATATCTTCAGCGCGGCGGACATCCGACATCATTCGATGTTGTTCTCGCTACAAGAATGGGAGCTTTCGCCACAGAAAAATTAATGATCGGCAGCTCCGGCATGATGGTTGGAAATATCAATCATCAGCTTGTTTTAAGTCCTCTTGAAAGAGCATGGAGCGAACATAAATCTTTAAGCCCGGAGATGTTAGGCTTAATCAACAAAATGAACTAAAAAAATAAGAAAAACAGGCGGGAAGTAGGAAAAAAAATTTTTCACTTTCTTACTCCCGGCTATTTTTAATCACAAGGAAAAATTTTAATGCCAAGAAAAACGAAACCAATCGAATATGCCTATCAGCCAAGTTCTGCACTTTCAGACGAAGAATTACGCGAGGAAGTCAGCGCCATACAGGAAGAAAATTACGGCGATGAAAATGAAAAAGAATTTCAGCGCGATTACACTGAATTAGAAAATGAAAATTATGATGACGCCGTAAACGAAATTGAAACAGGATATGAAGCTGAAGCTGAAACTGAAACTGACAGTGAAAACGACGTCGATGACGAAGAGTTTAAGCCGAGAAATTTCCGCAGCAGAAGACGCGAGACAATTCAGCACCCGAAACCAAAATATACTTACGCGATGCTCGCCGTAAAGACTCTTGCCGAACTCAAAAAAATGGCAAAAGAGTTCGAGGTGAATCTTCCCGTTTCAATCCGAAAAGATGATTTGATAATTTTAATTCTCAAGGCTCAGGCTGAAAAAATGAATTATCGTTTCGGCGGAGGAACTCTCGAAATCCTTCCGGAAAATTTCGGTTTCCTGCGTCCGAAAGGAATGCTGCCGACGGACAGCGACGTTTATTTATCAGCTTCTCAGATTCGCCGATTCGGATTAAGGAACGGAGATGTTATCTGGGGATTGATAAGACCTCCCCGTGATCAGGAACATTATGAAGCTCTGCTGAGAGTCGAAACCGTAAACTTTACTGACCCCGAACATTCAAGAAAACGCGCGGTCTTTTCACAGCTGACTCCGATTTTTCCAGATAAAAGAATCAGCCTTGAATATGATCCGAAAGATTTAGCAACGCGCCTTGTTGATATGTTTGCTCCCATAGGACTTGGACAGAGAGCTTTGCTTGTTTCGCCGCCCAAAGCCGGAAAAACAACTCTCCTGAAACGCATTGCGAAGGCGATTGCGGCAAATTCTCAGGACATCATCATCATGGCTCTTTTAATAGATGAACGCCCTGAAGAGGTTACGGATATTTCACGTTCTATTGACGGTGAAGTCATTGCGTCAACATTCGACAGACCTGCCGATGAACATATAAGAGTTGCAAATCTCGCTCTCGAAAAAGCAAAACGCCTCGTCGAAGCAAAAAGAGACGTCGTGATTCTCCTCGATTCGATAACAAGACTTGCACGCGCTTCAAACCTTACTGTGCCGCCGTCAGGACGGACTTTATCAGGCGGTCTTGACCCTTCCGGATTATATTTTCCAAAAAGATTTTTCGGTGCCGCAAGAAATTTTGAAGAGGGCGGAAGTCTTACGATCATCGGCACGGCTCTGACAGACACGGGCAGCCGGATGGACGATGTTATTTACGAAGAGTTCAAAGGCACGGGCAATATGGAGCTTCATCTGTCGCGGAAACTCGCGGATCAGAGAATTTTCCCGGCGATTGACATCACGCGGTCAGGCACAAGACGCGAAGAACTCTTAATGCCGGAAGACGAGTTGAAACGTCTCTGGATTCTGCGCAAAAGGATCGGAGGAGTTGACGAAGCCGGAGCATTGAATTTGATTCTTGACAAATTAAAACAGACCCAAACGAACGAAGAATTTTTGAATGCGATAAAACTCGCTTAAAAAAAATTTTTAAAATTTCCTGAAAGGCAGTGAACTCATTTGCACGAAAAAATTTTGTCCGAAGCTGAAAAGCTTGAGGGCTTGATGGTTGATACTCTTTCGCGGCTGTGCAGAATACCGGCGGTTTCTCCTCACAACGGAGGCACTGGCGAAGACGCGAAAATCAAAGAACTCGAAAAAATTATTAACGAGCTTGAACTCGGAAAGAAAGCAGAAATCAAAATCGAATACGTTGATGACGAAAAAGCTCCGAACAAAAAAAGACCGTCTTTATTTCTTGAATATCCCGGAAAAAATTCGCGGCGGCTTTGCATTTTAACTCACATTGACATCGTTCCTGAAGGTGATCGGAACTCATGGACTCTCGATCCGTTTAAGCCTGAAGTTCGCGGTTCAAGACTTTACGGGCGCGGTGTCAGCGATAACGGAATGTGCCTTGTCGCGTCGCTGTTTGCATTGAAGGCTTTATTAAACGCAGGTGTTGAACCCGAATACACAGTCAACCTTGCGTTCGTATGCGATGAAGAAATGGGAAGCCATTACGGGCTTGAACCTTTGCTTGAGAGAAATCTTTACAGACCTGACGATTTGGTCATAGCACCCGACAGCGGCAATGATGCAGGAGATTTTATCGAAATTGCAGAGAAAGCCGACTGGAAATTAAAATTTACCGTTATCGGGAAACAGGTTCACGCAGCTTTGCCTCACACGGGCATCAACGCGTGCAGAGCCGCAAATATTCTCGCGTTTGAAATTGATGAAGCCCTTCACAAAGCTTTTCCCGATGAAGATAAAACGTTCGATCCTCCGTTTTCGACCTTTGAGCCGACAAGAAGATTTGCAAACGTTCCAAACACAAATACCGTTCCCGGACGTGAAATTTTTGAATTTGACTGCCGCGTACTGCCGTGCGTATCTCTCGACAAAGCGTCAGAGATTGTCAGAAAAATTTGCGCGGATGTTGAAAAACGGACGGGAGCAAAAATCGAACTCGTTGAAAGCCGTAACGATGCAGCACCTCCGACAAGTCCTGACAGCGACATCGCAAAACTCTTAATCAAGAGCGTCCGTGAAGTTTTAAATATTGAACCTCAAACAGGCGGCATAGGCGGAGGAACATTCGCGGCACTGTTCAGAAGAAAAAATATTCCTGCTGTTGTCTGGAGTCAGGAATGCGACGGCGTAGCTCACCAGCCGGATGCGTGAACAACGCTAAAGTTTTTGCATTAATGATGAACGGCTGAAAAAATTTTTTCTAACTCCTCGCGAACAGCCCTGACCGGCACCGCAGCAATCAATTTTTTCAAATATCCCTGCTGCAAAATAATTTCTTTTGTTTTCGGATAAACAATTTCAAATGCCATACAGCATTGTGCAACAAGAGATTCGAGTTCATTGGATTCAACAGCCATGCGCGGCACACACCTGTGTTCACGGACGCACTGCAAAATTTCATCACGCACTGTTAAATTTTTAAAAATTTTTTTGTCATTTTCATAAGGCGGCTCGGTTGACACTCTGAAAATGTCAGCTTTGTCCGCATCACGGAGAATCTCTGCGTAAATTTTCGTTTTTTCCGGCAGTCCGTCTGGAATTTTCAGTTTGTTGTGAAGTCTTATCACAATTTCGGCAATATTTTTCCAGTCATCTTCAAGACCTTCAGCTTCAGGCGAAAATTTTTCAATCAAATTTTCATTAAAAAGAATATCTGCGCCCAGCTCAGCATGATCAACAGAAAACGCGTCTTTGAAAGTTCCGAATCTCGTAACCTGTTCAAAACGTCCGACATCGTGGAGCAAACCTGAAAGCCACGCAAACTCAGGATTGATATTTTCATTTTGAACAGAAAGCGCGATTTTTTCGGCAAGCTCCGCAACTCTGAATGTATGCGAAATTTTCAGCGCAACGCTTTCATTTGAAACATCAAAATTTTCCGTATAATCTTTAAATGCCTGTACAGCGTTGTTTTTATTCATGTTTTAATTTTACCGCGATTTTTTGTCTTTCCTGTTCTGTCTGAAAAGCCAATCTCTGAGCGCGTCAATTTTATATGCGTAGTCAAACGAGAACATATGTTCAGGTGAACCTACGGGAATGCCTTCATCAAGGACTGTTCCAAGTCTGAACTGAATAAAATTCGCCGCCGGATTGCCCATTAAAATCGTGTTCATTGCCTTTGTGAAATCTTCCTGAGACATTTTCGCGTCCCAGCCGATTGCGCTGCTGAAAGGCACATGACTTTCTCTGAACATTTTCATCACGGCTTTCTGTCCTGTTGAAGCTTTCTGATCTCCCTCTGCGGTGATGTAAAAAAATTTTTGCTGCTTCAAGCCTTCAAGCTGTCTTATGTCCCACTGTCCTGAAACGAAAATTTCAGCCGCGAAAAGGTCAGGATACTGCGAGGCAAGATATAAAAATGTCATGCAGCCCATTGACTGTCCTGTCGCGTAAACTCTGTCGGGGTCGATTCTGAATCCCGCGATTAATGCCCGCACAAGATGTTCTGTGTGTCTAATGTAGTCTGTCATTGTGTAGCCGCTGTGGTCATCAAGAATTATTTCAGGATATTGAGGAACGGCGATGATACATTTGTGTTTTGCCTGAAATTTCTGAGTTGCCCAGATTATTCCGCCGTAACCCTGACGCAGAGGAGCATCCGCGCCTTTGCCAGTAACGCTTGCGTCAGCGATGAAAATCAAGAGAGGATATGTTCTGTCGCCCGGATAACCTTCCGGCAGAAAAATATTGCAGGGAAACTCAAAACTTTTTTCCTTGTAGGTCATTGCATGGAATTACGGCAGAGTTTCCTCAATCATTGACTGAAGGACTTTATCTTTGCTTTTGTCCGGGAATGGAACAGAAGCACTGAACGCCGGAAAAACAGCAAAGGCAAGTGAAATTATTAATGACATTATCAATTTTATTTTCATTTTTTAATTATCTCCGTCAATATATTTAAATGAAAAAATTTTTTTCATTATAACCTATGAGGTTATATAAAAATTTTTCGCGTATAATTTTATTTTAATTCAGAAATTTTTTAAAAAAGGACTTGAGATTTGATTGATTGAACTTGAACACGTTGTAAAAAATTTTCGTCTGAATAAAAATGACAGTGCCATTCACGCGGTAAATGACGTGTCATTAAAAATAGATGACGGAGAAATATTCGGAATTATCGGCTTCTCAGGCGCAGGAAAATCCACGCTCGTGCGTTGCATAAATCTTCTTGAACGTCCAGACTCCGGCAGCGTAAAAATTGACGGCGTTGAAATGACAGAGTTAAAGCCGCGCGAACTCTATAAGGCACGGACAAAAATCGGAATGATTTTCCAGCAGTTCAATTTAATGCCTTCACGGACGGTTTTTCAAAATGTCGCATATCCTCTTAAGGGAATGACGAAGGACGAAATTAAAAAGAAAGTCCGCGAACTTTTAGCCCTCGTTGAAATCGGCGATAAAGAAAACGCTTACCCTTCAGAACTTTCCGGCGGTCAGAAACAAAGAGTCGCTATTGCGCGTGCGCTTGCCAATGATCCGACTATTTTATTGTGCGATGAGGCAACGAGCGCGTTAGACCCGCAGACAACAGGCTCGATTTTGCAGCTGCTGAAAGACCTTAACAAAAAACTCGGCTTAACTATGGTCGTTATCACACATGAAATGGAAGTCGTGAAAAATATCTGCCGGAAAGCCGCCGTTATGGACGCCGGAAAAATCATCGAGAGCGGAGATGTTTTCACGATTTTTTCAGATCCAAAACACCCCGTAACGAGAAATTTTGTCCGAACGACTTCAAATTTATCGAAAATCGAAATTCTGATAAAAGACAACTCGCCAATGGTGAAATTAAAACCCGGCGAATTAATGGCGCGTCTTGTCTATATTCACGCTGATGTTTCAGAGCCTTTGATCTCTTACGCATCGAGAGAGTTTGACATTGAAATAAACATAATTCTCGCTGATGTTGAGATAGTCGCGGGCGCAATGGTCGGCGGCACGGTCGTAATCTTCAACGGACCGCGTGAAAGAATAAACAAAGCGATTGAATATTATCAAAGCAAAGATATAAGAGTGGAGGTTATACAGGATGCCGGAGCTTAATGTTCTGCTGCCGAATTTGATGAAAAGGCTTCCCGAGTTCTGGAAGGCTTGCGGAGATACTCTTTTAATGGAGGCATGGTCGGGCGCGATAATTTTTGTTTTCGGGCTTGTGTTCGGAATAATTTTGACCGTAACGAAACCCGGCGGCATCATGGAGAATAAACCGATCTATCAGATTCTCGACAAAATTATAAATTTATTCCGTTCGATTCCTTTTATTATTCTGCTCACGGCTTTAATGCCTTTGTCGCGCTGGATAATGGGAACGGCGATTTACGTCCGCGGTGTTATAGTGCCTTTGGTGTTCGGAGCAACTCCGTTTTTTTCGCGTCAGGTTGAGAGCGCACTCGCACAGACTGACAAAGGTCTTGTTGAAGCTGCGCTGTCAATGGGTTCAAGTCCTTTTGAAGTGATTTTCAGAGTTTATCTCCGTGAAAGTTTAGCTCCGATAATCCGTGCGATAACTATAACGATAATAAGTCTTTTAGGCTTGACGGCAATGGCTGGAGCTGTCGGAGCAGGCGGTCTTGGAGATTTTGCTATCCGCTACGGACATGACAGAAACATGATTGACATTACATGGGTTGTCGTATCTGTTTTAGTCATCGGAGTCAGCGTTGTCCAATGGCTGGGCGAATATTTTGCGAGAAAAAATACTCATTAGGTAGGTTTGTGCTATAATCCACGCTTAATGAATTTTGAAGGGAGTTTTTTTTATGGCAAAGAAATTTTTAGTTGCGTTCGTTTTAATTTTCGCGCTTGCGTTTTCAGCGTCTGCTGATGTTACCGTCCGTCTCGGAGTTACGGGGAGCGTTTACGATGAAATGTGGCAGCCCGTTAAAGAAATGCTCGCGAAACAGGGCATAACCCTCGAAGTGATTCAGTTCACGGACTACGTAACGCCCAACAGAGCGCTTGCAGACGGAGACATTGACCTCAACGGCTTTCAGCACAGAATTTATCTCAAAGACGAAATCGAGAGCAGAGGCTACAAAATCACGAACATCGCGAATACTTTCGTTGTGCCGCTGAACCTTTATTCAGTCAAAATCAAGAGCCTCGATGAAATTAAAGACGGCGATGTTATCGCAATCCCCAACGACCCTACAAACGGCGGACGCGCAATTAAAGTTCTCGCGACTTCAGGGCTTATCACGCTCAGAGATGGTGCAGGCTTCAATCCTACGAAAGAAGACATCGTGTCATACGCGAAAAAAATCACGATTCAGGAACTCGCCGCGAACACAATCCCTTCAGCTCTTCCTGATATTGCAGCAGGCGTTATCAACGACACCTACGCTCTTGACTACGGCTTGAAGGCAAGCGATGCAGTTTACGCTGACCAGGCACGCGAGCAGGAATACTGGAATTTAATCGCCGCACGCACAGCAGACCTTGAAGACCCTGCAAAACTTGAAACTTACATCAAAGTCGTTGACGCATATCAGAGCGAAGTAATGAAAGCTCATCTTGCGAAACTTTACGGCGGATTTTTCAGACCTGTGGGCTGGGACGAAGGTTTGTTAATCAGGTAAAACAGAATTTTAATTTTTTAGAAAAAATAGAGAGCGGACTCGTTTTTGTACACGGGTCTGCTTTTTTATTTTATATTTTATAATAATATTGAGACAAATTTTCTTTAATTTTTTTTAAAGGAGGAACTGCGCAAATGAAAAAACGCGTATTTTTAATAGTAGCCATTGTCGCAATGGCAATAATTTTTTTCAACACTCCGCAGGCAAAAGACACTTCAATCACAGGCAAAGCCACTGCTAACGGGTTCGGAGGAGCTGACGCTATCACAGTAACAGTTACCATTGACGAGGGTAAAATTAAAGCCGTCAAAGCTGAAGGTCCTAAAGAAACTGAAGGGATCGGTGCGGTTGCTCTCGAAAAACTTCCGGCTGAAATGGTCGAAAAGAACGCTATCAACGTTGATGTTATGACAGGCGCGACAATAAGCTCAACCGGAATTTTGAAAGCCGCCGAAGCTGCGTTAATCGCCGCAGGAGTTAATCCCGAAGACTTCAAGATTAAAGCCCCTGTTGCTCAGGTCGCTGAAGAAAAAGTTTTCGATACAGACATCACGATAATAGGCGCTGGCGGTGCAGGAATGGTCGCGGCTATCACAGCGGCTGATGCTGGCAAAAAAGTTATTTTAATCGAAAAACAGGCAATGGTCGGCGGAAATTCTGTCCGTGCCACAGGCGGAATGAACGCGGCTCACACTCCTGCTCAGGACGCCAACAAATTCAACGAGAGCGCGGGTGTTGAAAAAACTCTCAAAGCTGCCGAAAAATTTTCGGACAACAAATTCGTCGCTGAACTTGCAGCAAAAGTCAAAGAACAGTACGATGCATGGAATGCCGAGCCTAAAGGATATTTTGATTCAGTTGAATTAATGGAACTCGACACAGTCATCGGCGGACACGGAATCAATGACCCGGAACTCGTAAAGGCTCTGTGCGAAAACACTGCGGACGCTATTGAATGGCTTAAGACAGTCAACATTGATTTAAGTTCAGTCGGTGCATTCGGCGGCGCGTCAGTCAAACGTATTCACAGACCTCTCAACGAAGAAAAGAAAGTCGTTTCAGTCGGCGCATACATGATTCCAAGACTTGAAGCGGCATGCAAGGCACGTTCAAACATCACGCTGATGACAGAGACAATGGCAAAATCAATTTTAACGGACAAAGACGGCAAAGTCTGCGGCGTTGAAGCTGACAGCAAAGGAAACAAAATCACAATTAACTCGAAAGCCGTTGTCCTTGCAACAGGAGGCTTCGGAGCAAATCTCAAACTCGTTGCCATTCTTAATCCCGAACTTGACGGCTTTATGACAACGAATGCTCCGGGCGCGACAGGCGAAGGCATCGTAATGGCTCAGGAGATTGGCGCGGGTGTTGTTGACATGAATCAGATTCAGATTCACCCGACCGTCCAGTATGACAGTTCAGCTTTAATCACTGAAGGTCTTCGCGGAGACGGTGCAATCCTAGTCAACACTGAAGGAAAAAGATTCATTGATGAAGTTCTCGCGCGCGATGTCGTTTCAAAAGCTGAGATAGACCAGCCCAACTCGTTCGCATGGCTCGTTGTTGACCAGAAAATGGCGGACGCTTCAACAGTCATTAAAGGCTATATCTCAAAAGGCTACACGTTCAAAGGCGATACGTATGAAGATCTTGCGGCGGCATTAAATCTTCCGGCTTCAACATTTGCTGAAACCATGACAAAATGGAACGGCTTTGTTAAAGACAAAAACGATTCAGATTTCGGACGCACGAGTTTCGCGAATCCTCTCGACAAAGCACCGTTCTATGCAATCAAAGTTACGCCCGGCATTCATCATACGATGGGCGGCTTAAGGATTGACAGGAAAGCTCACGTTCTTCGCGGCAACGGAAATATAATTCCGGGATTGTTTGCGGCAGGAGAGGTTACAGGAGGAGTTCACGGCGGCAACAGACTCGGCGGCACAGCAGTTGCAGATTTTGTTGTCTATGGAAGAATCGCCGGAAAGAGTGCGGCGGAATTTTAGTTAAATAAAACAAGTCAGGATTCGGGGAAAATTTTTTTCTTGCTCCTGACTTTTTTTATTTTTGAATTATGAAAAGAGTTCTTTGATAATATCGTCAACGTGTTCAATTTTATTTGCTTTGACAACGTTGCTCCCGCAGAAAAATAATCCTGTTTCCCAGTTTCCAGCCTGAGCATCAACGAGCGCCGCAGCTATGCAGAAAGTTTCGCGTGTTTTTCTGTATCGGCAATGTGTAAGACAGTTTACAAAACACGGTTTGCTCTCGACTTCGCCTTCAAGATATTTCGCAACGAAAGGATTTTTTATTGCGCGTCCCGGAAGACCTGCGGGGCTGTGAATTAAAACCACGTCTTCTTCTTTTGCATCAATGTAAGCCTGTTTGAACCTGTCTGAAGCATCGCCTTCATATGTGCAGGCAAATCTTGTTCCCATCTGAACACCTTTAGCACCGAGAGAAAAAGCTCTTTCAACGTCTTTTCTGTCCCAGATTCCTCCGGCGGCTATGACGGGTATATCGCTCTTCATTTCTTCAGCAACAAAACGGACAACATCAGGCACAGCTTTTTCAAGTCTCAACGCAGGATCATAAACCTGTTCAATCGTTGTTGCGCCTAAATGTCCTCCGGCTGTCGCAGGTTCTTCAACTACGAATGCGTCCGGCTGTCGGGCATATTTTTTCTCCCAATGTCTTGTGATCAGACTTGCGGCTTTTGCAGAGCTTACAATAGGGACAAGTGCAACATCGGGAAAATCTTTCGTGTAGTCAGGAAGTCGGAGAGGAAGACCCGCGCCCGAAATTATTATATTCGCGCCGCCTTCAGCTGAAGCCCGAACCTGTCTGTCATAATCCGTCAGTGCGACCATGCAGTTTACAGCGATAATCCCCTCAGGTCCAGCGATGCTTTTCGCTTTAGCAATGGTTTCTTTAACAACAATTTCATTTGCATCAAAATAATTATGTTTTTCAACAACGAAATACGGCGAACCATGCGCAAGTCCGACACTCGCAATCGTTCCTATCGCTCCGCATTTTGCTACATGCCCTGCCAGGTTTGAACCTGAAATGTCCACGCCCATTCCGCCTTGAATCAGAGGGTAGCGGGGCTGATATTTTCCTATTTTTAATACAGGCAGATTTTCGTTCAACTTGAAGATACACTCTCCTTAAAATTAAAAAATAACAAAAATATTTTCTGTAACTATATCAGATTTGAGTATAATATTTGCATATTTCAATCCACGCAAAAGCGGTAAACGTTTTTTCACTTCTGCGACAAACTCCAGTGATATAAAAATATTTATCGTTCGTGATATATTTTATTATGCCACAGCTTTATATGTCAAAGATTGAGAGATATAATCTTAATCTAAAAATTATCGCTTTATTAGAAATTTATAAAATTCGGCGTGAACACTCTCGACTTCAGTCGTGAGATGAAACGCCGCTTGACATTCTAAGAAAAATTGTTAAAATTTTTTAAATTAGAAAAAGTAATGTTGTGTCCTTAAAAGGACTATACAGTAGAGGCGAAGTGGACACACCTGCAAGAATAAGGGCTAAAACCAAACTTCTTGGACGAAGATTTTTATCTTTTCGAAGCTCGCGACTTTAGTCGTGAGAGGTTCACGTTTATGAACGAAAACGGAATAAAAAGAAAAAATTTGCTGCTTCATATATGCTGTGCGCCGGATGCCTGCGTACCTGTGCCGGATCTTTTGAACGAAGGCTGGAACGTTAGGGGATTTTTTTACGGCTCGAACATTCATCCGTATGATGAATACATGAAAAGGCTCGAAGCTCTTGAAATTTTGCGCAAAAAAACAGGCATTGAGTGTGAAATTTCAGAATATAATCCGAATGAATGGCTCGAAAAAATTCACGGTCTTGAAAATGAACCCGAAGGAGGAAGACGCTGTGAAAAATGTTTTGCCCTTCAGCTTGAAGCCGGAGCATGCCTCGCGAAAAAATTCGGATTTGAAAATTTCTGCACAACGCTGACGATAAGCCCTCATAAAAATGTGAATTTAATAAATTCGCTCGGGCTTGAAATTTCAAACTCAAACGGCATAACATGGCAAAATCGAATCTGGAGAAAAAATAACGGATTTTTGCGTTCTGTGAAAACTTCAAAAGAGTTGGGGCTTTACAGACAAAATTACTGCGGCTGTTGTTTCTCAAACAGAAATCAATAAAAATTTCAAAATGAAAAACTCAAAAAAAATTTTTATATTTGTTGCTGTATTTTTATGTTTTTTTATTGCAAATTCCGATGCGAAAGAAATAAATAAAAAAAATTTTTATCGTTCACTTGCATCGCGTTTGAGCAAAAATCGTGAAGACTATCAAAACCTGAATGATTATGAGTTTGCAAATTTTCGCGAGATAACTTCAACAGGGATTGCCGCGGGAATTTTATACCGCTCTTCATCACCCGTTAAGACGTGGGGCAACCGCAATATCATAGCCGACCGAGCAGCAATGAGAGCCGGCGTAAAAACTTTTGTAAATCTCGCTGATGATTACAAAAATCTTGCAGGCTACCGGGGATTTTCAGAAAGTTATTACTCAGCACAGAAAATAATCTGCTTAAATTTAAACTTGAAATTCAAATCCAAAAATTTTCAGGCAGGTGTTGCACGTGCGGTAAATTTTATGGCTGACAGCGAACCGCCGTATTTGATTCATTGCGATTTAGGCAAAGACAGATGCGGAATTTTTTGCGCGATTCTCGAAAGTTTAATGGGGGCTTCGTCCGAAGAAATTGTAAACGATTACATGATTTCTTTTTACAATTATTTTGGAATAATGCCCGGCAGTGATGAATACAATCTTGTTGCGAACAATGAAATAAAACCTTTTCTGGCATCTATTTTTGAAGTGAAAAATATTGAAAGCGCGAATCTTGCTTCAGCCGCTGCGGAATATTTGCTGAAAGCCGGCGTTCCCTTGAAAAATATTGAAACATTGAAAGAAAAATTATCAAATAGCGGTGTGTATAATATAAAAAATTCAGTTTCATTAACATAAGGAGTTAAATTTTCATAATGAAATCAATTTCAACAACAAAAGCTCCCGGAGCAATCGGACCTTATTCTCAAGGCTTTGAAGTCAACGGCTTCATTTTTACATCAGGACAGATTCCTATTATTCCGGAAACAGGCGAATTTCCAGAGGGTATTGCCGCACAGGCTGAACAGAGCTGCAAAAATATCGGCGCGATTCTCGAAGCTGCCGGGAGC
>CAJODX010000028.1:0-17542 GCA_905233295.1 uncultured Synergistales bacterium
TTCGTGCTGCTGAAAAACAACTTGAGGCTCAGATTCAAAAACGTAAAGCCGCCGAAAATAGTTTATATCCCACAATTCAGTTAATAGGCTCAATAGGTCTTGAAAGTTTCAGCACAGGACATTTATTTTCATCGGGGTCGTACACATATTCAATCTCACCTGTGTTAAACCTGCCAATCTTCAACGGAGGCGAAATCAGGAAAAATATTCAGGTTCAAACGGCTGTTGAAGAACAATTACTGGCTAAATTTGAAGGTTTAATCTTAAAAGCCGTTGGTGAAGTTAAAGACGCATTAAACGCGAACGCTCAGGAAATTTTGAGGAATGAATTTCTGAAATCAGCTTTGAAGTCTGCAATATCGAATCTTGAAATCACAAAGAATAAATATTCTCAGGGATTAATAAATTTCACAGATGTATTAAACTCTCAAATGGAAGTATACTCTCTTGAAGATAATTTTGTTTTAAGTGAGGAACAGAAAATTACAAATTTAATCGTTCTCTTCAAGTCTTTAGGAGGCGGCTGGAGGTTATTTGAAGAAAAATTATTTTGAAATTCCGTTATCGTAACGCGCAGGAAAATAGCAAAAGTAATTCCCGCGTCTGTGCGCGGGATTATTTCATTCTTCGACAACGTATTTAATATCTTTCAGGTGTCTCCATTTGCTTGCGTAGTCAAGTCCATAGCCAACGACAAATTTATCAGGGATTCTGAAGCCGCAGTAGTCAACTTTGACTTCAGTCTTTCGGCGTTCGTATTTGTCGAGCAGAACGCAGACTTTCAGACTTGCAGGGTTGCGCCCTTTTAAAAGCTCTGTCAAATGCGCGAGTGTCAATCCTGAGTCAACAATGTCTTCGACAACGATGACATTTTTACCTTCAATGCTCGATTTTAAATCGTGGAAAATCCTCACGACACCGCTGCTTTCTGTTCCATCTCCGTATGAAGCCACAGACATGAAATCAACTCTCACGTCAAGGTCTTCGGGCATCTCGCGGACTAAATCCGTAAGAAAAAATGCCGCGCCCGTCAAAATTCCTACGATAACGAGCGGTTTGTCTCTGTCATAATCTTTCGCAATTTCATCGGCAATTTCTTTGACACGCCTTGCAATCGTTTCACGCGAAAGAATAACATCGCCTAATTTGTATGCCATTGAAAAAATTCCTCCCTCAAAATTTTATTTTCCGCTTAAAATTTTCACAGCTTCATTGGCAATTATAATCGAGTCTTCAATCCCGGAATACATGAATTTATTTTTATTCCTGTCAGCAACAACGGCAAAAACAGCCCCCGCGCGAAGATTGTAAAGTCCTGCAAGAGTCAAGATTGTCGCGGCTTCCATTTCAAAATTTAAAACTCCGGCATGCTGTAAATCCTGAATTTTATTTTCAAATTTTGACTGAGTGAAATTGTTAAAGCCCTTACGTGCCTGTCCACAATGAAATGAAGCCGTTGTACATGAAATTCCGACATGAAAAATTTTTTTATGTTTTCTGCACGCCTCTATTAACGCTGCAACAATTTCATAATTTGCAACGGCAGGATATGAAAGGTCAATGTAATCTTCGCTCGTTCCGTCCTGACGCATTGCCCCCGAACAGATTATTAAATCTCCGCAGTTTATTTTCGGGTCTAAAGCGCCGCATGTTCCGATTCTTATGAATGTATCAGCACCGAGTGAAGCCAACTCTTCAAGTGCTATTGCCGCTGAAGGTCCGCCTATGCCCGTTGAACACGCTGTGATAGGAACGCCGGAATATTTTCCGCTGAAAGTCCGAAACTCTCTGTTTGAAGCTATGAATTTCGCTTCGTCCCACGCAGCCGCGATAGTATCAACGCGTTCGGGATCGCCGGGCAGTAAAACAAATTTATTAATATCGCCCTGTCTGCACTGAATATGATATTGCAGATTTTCCTGCATGACAGGACGTTCCGCATCAGATTCCCAAATTTTCATTTTACAAACTCACGACCCTTTCACACGAAAAAATTTCTTCAAAAATTTCACTCATATCAACAGCCATGCCTGCTCCTAAAGCTTCAGTGATGCCCATGTAGTCCGCGCAGGATTCTGAAATTAAAATTTTTACTCCTGAATCTTCAAGTTCTTTGAGATAACCGCAGCTTTCTGAGTTATACGCCGCTAGCGACACAGCACCGTTCATTAAGGCGAGGACTTCAGGTTTTATTTTTGAAAATACAAGAGACGAAAGAATTTTCTGCATAAAAATTTTTTTATATTTTCCTGTTTCACACGAGATTAAAATTCCTGTCGAGTGAGAAATTTTAATATTCTGCTGAGAAATCGGGCGCGGCTGAATTTTTTGAGGCTGGGGCTGAATCGAAATTTGCATATGAGGCTGCACCGCTGGAATTTCTTTAACAGGAATTGCGCCGGACTTTTCTTTTTCATTTTTTTCATCTGGAATTTTTATTTTTTTCGATGTTGTAACAAAAAGATTTCCTTCGTCATCTTCCAGAACAAAATCAGAAAAATTCAACGGCTCTAAAAATTTCCGGACTTCTTCAAGCTGAACAGGTCCGTCAATCAGGATTTTCAAATCATTTTCACTGTCTTTGAGCGAACCGCGCAGAAAATTGACAAGCTCTCCGCCGTGTTTTCCAAGTGCGTTCAACGTAAGCATAGATTCATCTCCAGACTAAAAATTTTTTTTTGTAAATATATTTTCCGCGAATTTAATAAAAAAGACAAGTTTGCTGTTTTTTTCGTGATAAAATATTTTTTCAGGCAGTCCAGACGGTTGCCGGATTGATTTATTTCAGTACGGAGGAAAGTCCGGTCTTCACAGGGCAGTATGCCGGATAACGTCCGGCCGGAGCAATCCGAGGGAAAGCGCAACAGAAAACAGACATCTGTAATAATGCAGAAATGGTGAAAAGGTGAGATAAAGCCCACCGGGTATGGTGCAAATCATATGCCTTGCAAGCCCCATACGAAGCAAGATCGAATAGCGGGGGATACGGTTGCCCGCCGTCCTCAGGGTACGATCGCTTGATGCTCTCCGCAAGGGGACGCACAGATAAATGACCGTTAAATAAATAAAACAGAACCCGGCTTACGGACTGCCTGTTATATTTATCGAGGAGAAAAAAATATTTTCATGGAATTTTATGACTGGCAGATACGCGCCTTTAATCATATAAAAGACAGCAGCGCAGTGTTATCAGCTCCGACAGGCTCAGGAAAAACTCTCGTTGCATATTTATGGGCAGGAATATTAAACCGGAACGGAACGGTTAATAAAAATTTTGACGCTGAAAGAATAATTTTCACGGCTCCGATCAAAGCGTTAAGCAACGAAAGATATTTAGAGCTGAGACGTATGGGGCTTGATGTTGGAATTGAAACAGGAGATTTCAAACGTAACGAGGGAGCAAGGCTGCTATGCTGCACGCAGGAAATTTATTCGATGAAATATTCGCACATACCCAATCAGAAATTAATAGTCGATGAATTTCATTATATTTTTAATGATTCAGACCGTGCAAGAATTTATATAGACGGAATTAAAAACACGCCGCCTGACACACAGATTCTGGTGATGTCCGCAACAATGGGAAGCATAAAAAACGTAGGAAAATATTTATCTTCGATATGTATGCGCGATTTTATAATTCATTCTGCTAAAACAAGAGTAACGGAACTCATTTTCAAGCCTGATAATCCGGTAAAATGTAATGAAATTCACGATGCTCTTGTATTTTTGTTTTCACAGCGCGGAGTTGTTGACCTTGCCGGAATGATAGCGAACACGCGCAAAAGAATATCTCCGGAAAATGTTAAACGGCTCGATGAACTCGCAAAAATTCTTGAAGTCAAAAAAACAATTTCATTTTTATACAAAGGTGTCGGAATTTATCACGGCAGTATGCTCCCGAAAGAAAAATTATTAGTAGAGTCCGCGTTCCGTGAAAGACTGCTCGATGTTGTATGCGGCACAAACGCTCTTGCACTCGGCGTAAATCTTCCGGCTCAATATGTGATTTTCGCACAGCTTGTGAATTATCATTTATACAAGCCCATAACTAAAAATGAATTTTTGCAGATGGCAGGACGTGCGGGGCGCAAAGGTCTTTTCGATCCCGGGTATGTAACGTGGTTGAAAAATTCGCCGTTTGAAAATGAATTTTTTCATACAGGAACGATTTTCAAAGAACTCATGGAAAAAAGTCAGGAAGCCGCGGTTATAAGAATGAATCCATCGTACGGAAAACTTTTGCGTCAACAGACTTTAATCGAGTTTGAAGCTGAATACATCGCTGAATATTCAATGCCTGCGTTAAACCCCGAAACTGTATTGAATGAGCTTGAATGGGGAATGAAAAGGATCAATAACGCCGCCTCGAAACTTGCGAGAGGCAAAAACCGCGCTAAATTCAAAAAAATTCTTGCTGAAATCTGGTATGACGAAATGGACATCGATGAAAATCTTGAAATGGCGCGTCTGTTTCTCGATGAAGCAACTCCGAGCGCATTAATGGCGGCAAGGCTGCTCTCGCAGTATGAACGGAATTATCTTCAGGCTTTACTGAAAGTTAAAAGATTTGCAAACAGGCTTCCTAAAAACAGACATTTCAGAATGATGAACGAACTCAATCAAACCGTCAACAGTATTGACCCGACAATATACGGATTCGAGGAAAAGCTCGGCGAAATTGAAAAAAGTTTAGCCTGATATTATGGTATAATGCAAAAATATCGCTGTTTGATATCAAAAACTTTAGTCTTTAATGCAAAGGAGAAATTTTTTTTATGAAAGTAATTTTATTTTCGTTATTGACGATTTTGATTTTTGCCGGAACTTCATTTGCTGAAAATCCAACGGTCTTTTTCACGAAAAATATTTCGCCGGAAGGTTTGATGGCAATTTACAACAGTCTTGGACGCAGTGCTGAAGGCAAAGTCGCTGTCAAGCTCAGTACAGGCGAAGCTGGAAACACGCATTATCTTTCGCCGGAATTAATCAAAGAACTCGTTCAGAAAGTCAGCGGAACAATCGTTGAATGCAACACTGTCTACGGCGGTTCAAGGTCTTCAACTGCAATGCACAAACAGGTTGCAAAAGACCACGGATTTACTAAAATCGCAAACGTTGACATCATGGACGAAGACGGCGATACACCTTTGAACGTTACGGGCGGAAAACATATGAAACAGAATTATGTCGGTTCGCATTTAAACAATTACGATTTTGTTTTGGTTCTTTCGCACTTTAAAGGACATGCTATGGGAGGTTTCGGCGGAGCAATCAAAAATATTTCAATCGGAATCGCTTCATCGCGCGGCAAGGCATTAATTCATTCGGCAGGTAATGAAAAAGCAAGAAATATCTGGTCTACTGATCAGGATTCTTTTTTAGAGTCAATGGCTGAGGCTGCAAAATCTGTTTCAGATAAATTCGCCAATGGAGAAAAAATGCTTTACATCAGCGTTATGAATCATCTCAGCGTTGACTGCGACTGCGATGGAAGTCCTGCTGAACCCGACATGCACGACATCGGAATTTTAGGTTCAACTGACCCTGTTGCGCTCGATCAGGCTTGCGTTGATTTAGTTTACAAAGCTCCTGACGGAAAATCTTTAATCAACAGAATGGAATCGCGCCACGGCATTCACACTCTCGAACACGCCGCTGAAATCGGTCTCGGAAGCCGTGAATATAATTTTGTGAGCATTGACTGAAATTTTTCAAAGAGAATTTATTTACATTCGATATTATTTTTTCCTTCAGCTTGAACAGATTTATCTTTACTGGCTGTTGGGAATGGCAATCGGTTCATTTGTTTCTGTTTTCGGCAAAAAGAAAATTCACGCGCTCTTTGCCGGAATGAACGAAAGGAAACTGAGCTTTTTCGGGATTGTTCCGGCGTGCATTTTGGGAATAGCATCGCCCCTGTGTATGTACGGAACGATTCCTCTTGCCGCGTCTTTCAGTGAAAAAGGAATGCGTGAAGACTGGCTCGCGTCTTTTATGATGGCTTCGGTTTTGTTAAATCCACAGCTTATAATTTACAGCGCGGCTCTTGGTCGGACGGCTTTAATAATTCGCGTAGCTTCATGTTTTTTCTGCGGAATTTTTGCGGGGCTGGCTGTGAATCTTTACAATAAACTCACGAACAAAAAATTTTTTAATTTCTCAGGCTTTTATGAAATTTCCAATCACGACACCGACCCGAATATTTTTTTGCGTTATATAAAAAATTTTGGGCGCAACGTCAGGGCTACGGGATTTTATTTTCTGCTTGGAATTTTTCTGACCGCTCTTTTTCAGCGTTATGTTCCTGCTGAATCTTTTGCGAAAATTTTTGGAAGAAAAAACGGTTTTGGAGTTTTGATGGCTGCTACGATAGGCGTTCCGTTATATGCATGCGGAGGCGGAACGATACCGTTATTAATACAGTGGCTTGCCGACGGAATGAGCCTTGCAAGCGCGAGTGCGTTTATGATAACGGGACCTGCACGAATTTAGGCGCGTTGAAAATCGTACTGGGATTCAGAAAATTTTCAGCGTATCTTGCGTTTGTGATTTTATATTCGCTGGTGAACGGTCTTGTCGTTGATATTTTTTCGTGAAACGCAGGGAAAACAAAAAATTTTTTTCCAAAAAATATCCGTGATATAATCCAGAAAAAATGTATGGCAATAAACGATAAATAAAAAATAAAATGAAAATTCTTCACATAGTTCCTGAATTTGAAGAAGGCGGCGTTGAACGTTATGTTGTTCAGCTTTGCCGCGAACAGGTGAATCATGGACACGAAATCACTCTCGCGACTGCCGGAGGAAAACTCGAAAAATTTTTGCCGCAGAGTGTGAAAATTTTACATCTTCCTGTTCAGCGAAAAAATTTATTTACGATTTTTTACTGTGTCGGAAAACTTTCACAAATTCGCGCCTTGGACATCATTCACGCTCATTCAAGAGTTCCTGCGTGGATTGCACAGCGGCTTTCAGCTAAGACAAAAGTAAAATGGATAATGACTGCGCACGCTCCGTACTCGCTGAATTTCGGCATCAAACCTCTGAAACATGCTGACGGCGTTATATGCGTGTCTGAAGCTGTACGTGAAGCTCTGAAAGGTTATCTTCCCGAAAACACAATCACAATCCCCAATGGCATAAGAGAGCCAGAATACAAATGGTGCGGAAAATATTTTCCCGAAAACAAAAAATTTCTTTATGTCGGCTATCTTGCAAGGCGCAAAGGTGTTGACGTTGCCTTAAACGCTCTCGGACTTTTGAAAAACCGCGAATGGACTCTTGATGTTCTCGGAGACGGTTCGCATCGTGAAGAGCTTGAAAATCTTTCAAAAGAGTTGGGCATTGACGGTCGCGTAAAATTTTGGGGTTTTCGTGATGACGCTGAAAAATTTATGAGTGAAGCCGCGTGTCTTTTATTTCCTTCGCGTCAGGAGGGTTTGCCGCTGACTGTCAACGAGGCTCTTGCTGTTGGTTTACCTGTGCTTGCGTCCGACATTGAACCTTTAAGACCTTTAGCATCAGGAAATTTAATTCCCGTTGATGACATTGAAGCGTGGCGGAATGCCATTGAAAGAGTTATGAACGGAGAACCAGCGAGTCCTTTGTCGTTGGACAGACTGACATCATTCAGCGAAACTGCACAGCGCACGGAAGATTTTTATTTCAAGATTTCAAGTTTATAATTACATTATTAAAAAATTTTTTTCAGGACACTAATAAAGCGGTAACTTTTTAGATTAAGATTATATCTCTCAAGCGTTGACATATAAAGCTGCGACATAATAAAATATATCTAATAGTGGTTTATATCACTGGAGTTTGTCGCAGAAGTGAAAAAACGTTTACCGCTTTTGCGTGGATTGAAACAGGAGGGTAAAATTCTATGTTAGTAAACGGAAAAGAAATGCTCAAAAAAGCCAAAGCAGGACATTATGCCGTAGGTCAGTTCAACATCAACAACCTCGAATGGACAAAGGCTGTTTTACAGGTTGCTGAAGAACTCAAAGCCCCTGTCATTCTCGGCGTGTCAGAAGGCGCAGGAAAATATATGGGCGGCTTCAGAACAGTTCAAGCAATGGTCGAAGCAATGGACAAAGAGTTCGGCATCACCGTTCCTGTCTGCACGCATCTTGACCACGGAAGTTACGAAGGTGCTTACAAATGCGTCAAAGCTGGATTTACATCAATAATGTTCGACGGCTCACATTATCCGATCGCTGAAAATCTTGAAAAGACACGCGAGCTTACTCACGTTGCTCATAATCTTGGAATGTCAATCGAAGCTGAAGTCGGTGCTATCGGCGGTGAAGAAGACGGCGTTATCGGAATGGGCGAGTGCGCTGACCCTGAAGAATGCAAGAGAATCGCTGATCTCGGCGTTGATATGCTTGCTGCCGGTATCGGAAACATTCACGGAAAATATCCCGCGAACTGGAAAGGTCTTTCATTTGAAACTCTCGCGGCTGTACAGGCAAAGACCGGCGATATGCCTTTGGTTCTTCACGGCGGCTCAGGGATTCCTGACGAAATGATTAAAAAGGCAATCACTCTTGGCGTTTGCAAAATCAACGTCAACACGGAATGCCAGCTTTCATTTGCAGCTGCAACACGCAAATACATTGAAGCAGGCAAAGACAACGAAGGCAAAGGCTACGATCCGAGAAAACTGTTAGCACCGGGTTTTGAAGCAATCAAAGAGACTGTCCGCGAAAAAATCAGGCTTTTCGGTTCAGACGGAAAAGCGTAAAAAAACAGGTAAAAATCTTGCATCAGGAAGTAGGAAGTAAAAAAATTTTTCCTGCTTCCTCATTTTTTGTTCACGTTTATAAAATATGGAAACGAAAAAATATTTTCTTGATGGAAAATTTATCGGAGACGGAAGCCTTGCAATTATCGCCGGTCCGTGTTCGCTTGAAAGCTCCGAACTTGGCTTGAGAGTCGCGAAGTTTATGAAAAGAATCTGCGATGAAAGAAATTTGCTTTACGTTTTTAAAGCATCTTTTGACAAGGCAAACAGAACTTCAGTTCACGCTTGGAGAGGTCCCGGGCTTGAAAAAGGTCTTGAACAGCTCGCCGAAATAAAAACTATCGTAAATGTTCCGGTTCTGACTGATATTCACGAAAGCTATCAGGCTGCTCCGGCTGGTGAAGTTGTTGATGTGATTCAAATTCCGGCATTCCTGTGCCGCCAGACGGATTTGCTTGTAGCCGCCGCAAAAACAGGAAAAATCATCAATATCAAAAAAGCTCAGTTTCTTGCCCCCGAAGATATGCAGTATGTTGCCGCAAAATGCCGCGAAGCCGGGAACGATAAAGTAATTTTCTGTGAACGGGGAACTTCGTTAGGCTATCACAGATTGATTGTAGATATGCCGGGGCTTGTAACTATGAGAAATTTCGGCTATCCCGTAATTTTTGATGCTACTCACAGCGCACAGCGTCCCGGAGGTCTTGGAGGCTCAAGCGGAGGAGATTATACGTTGGCGTTTCCTTTGTCGCGTGCTGCCGCGGCGGTCGGAATAGACGGAATTTTCGCTGAAACTCATCCCAATCCGAAAGAAGCCCTGAGCGATGGACCGAATATGATTCCTCTTGAAAAAATGCCTGAATTTTTAGATGAAATTCTCGCTATTCACAATGCTCGACAAAGTTTTGCAAAAACGAAAGAAGAATAAAAATTGAATTTTTCTGATAACGAATTATTAAACGCCGCGAAAAAATTAATGCGGACTGAAGCGAATGAAATTTTGCGTTCAGCTGAAAATCTCGGCTTTGAAACCGTCAGTGCCGCAAGAGAAATTTTTGCGTGTGAAGGACGTGTCGTTGTCGTAGGTCTTGGAAAGTCGGGACACGTCGGGAGAAAAATTTCAGCAACTTTAGCATCGCTTGGAACTCCGTCATTTTTTCTCCACGCTGCTGAAGCCTTTCACGGAGATTTAGGAATGGTCAGGCGCGAAGACATTGGTCTTTTAATCAGCAACAGCGGTTCTTCGTCAGAAATCGTTGCGTTGCTGCCGCATTTTCGCAGGATCGGCGCAAAAATGATCGCGATAACAGGAAATCTTACCTCACAGCTCGCTCAATATTCTGATATTGTCATTAACGCACATGTTGACACAGAGGGAGATCCTTTGCAGCTTGCGCCCATGAGCAGCACAACACTTGAACTTGTAATCGGGGATTCTATTGCGGCACTCGTTGCAATGCTCAGAGGTTTGAAGCGCGAAGATTTTGCGTCATTTCACCCCGGCGGCGCACTTGGAAGAAAATTATTGACACGGGTCGCTGACGTTATGGGAACGGGTGAACAGCTTCCAGTCGTAAAAAAAGGCGTTACGGTCAAAGACGCTCTGTTTGTCATAACGGGAAAAGGCTACGGCGCAACATGTGTTGTCGATGAAAATGAAAATTTAACCGGAATTTTCACGGACGGCGATTTAAGACGCTTAATGGAAAAAGCCGGCAATGATGCATTCAGTACGAAAATCGAAGACGCAATGACAAAAACACCGAAAATAATTTCGCCGAACGAACTCGCGGCTAAGGCTGTGAACATAATGGAACGGAACGAAATCAGCGTTTTAATCGCGACAGAAAATAAAAAGCCCGTCGGCATTGTTCATATTCACGAATTATTGAAAGCAGGTATAGCATGAGAAAAAAAATTTTAGGAATTATTGCCGCGCGGTATTCTTCAACAAGATTTCCGGGCAAGCCGCTGGCAGATATAAACGGCAAACCTATGATTCAGCATGTTTATGAACGCGCCATGAAAGCGAAAAGTCTTTGCGGAGTTTTAATCGCGACCGATGATGAAAGAATTTTCAATGCCGCGAAAAATTTCGGTGCTGAAGCCGTTATGACGGATTCAGATTTGCCGAACGGGACATCAAGATGTGAACAGGCTGCAAAATTTTATAATGAAAATGTTGACGCTGTAATAAATATTCAGGGCGATGAACCTCTGCTTGACCCTTTAATGATTGATGAGGTCGCTGACTTATTAAAAGATTCATACTGCGCAACGCTGTGCAGCGAATTAAAAGAGGATTTTGAAAATCCTAATATCGTAAAGGTTGTTATGTCGCAGGAAAATTTCGCTTTATATTTTTCACGTTCGCCGATACCTTACAAGCGAAATAAAAATAATATAAAAATTTTTCAGCACATCGGCATTTATGGTTACAGTTTGGAGTTTCTGGAAAAATATGTGAAGCTTCCTCCTGCGCCGCTGAGCGAAACTGAAAGTTTAGAGCAGTTAAAAATTCTTGAGAACGGTTATAAAATAAAAATCAAAGAGACGGGAAGCAAAATTAAAAGTCTGGGTGTCGATACGCCCGAAGATCTGGAAAAAGTGAGGGAATTTATTAAAAATGCCGCAGTTTAAGCACGTCGTAATTATCAGCGATAACATTCGCGGTCATTATCATCAGTCATTGGGAGTTGCCGAATGGATAGGGAGACTTGGAAACGCCGAAGTCTGTGAGCCTATAAAGCTGCCGGAAATTTCAAATTTGACAAAAATTTTGAAACTGAAAATCGCTGGAAAAAAGATTCCGTACAAAGACCCAGAGTTTTCAAAAGAATGGCTGAGTTCGTTCGGATTTTCAACAGAAAAGATTAAGCCCGAAACACTTTTTATATCCGCTGGAAGCAATGCGGCGCCGTTTTGTCTTGCCTTTGCGAGAGCCACAGGAAACAAATGCGCGGTCATAATGACTCCGTCAATATTAGGAACAAAACCTTTCGATTTCGCAATAATCCCCGAACACGACCCACATAATCCTGAAGATAAAAAAGTCCTTACAACTCTCGGAGCGCCCAATCACATTTATGAATCTTTGACAAAAAAAGCCGCTGAATCTTTTTTCGCGAACAGAACATTCAATCAGAAAGTTGTTGCTGTTCTTGTCGGAGGGAATGACGCGAATTATAAACCTGACGCGCAATGGGCGCATGAAGTTCTTGGAGATTTGAAACGTTTCAGCGATGTAACGATTTTGATAACGACATCGCGCCGCACTGATGAATATGTCGAACAGGCTGTTGAAGATATGTTCATGTCATACCCTTCAACGGGATATATTTTAATCCTTTCGAGAAATCCCAAGGTCAACGCAGTTACATCAATTTTGGGTGCGGCAACTCACGTTCTCGTTACGGAAGACAGTGTTTCAATGGTTTCAGAGGCTGTTACCGCAGGTTTCAAAGTCGGCTTGCTCAGAGTTCCGAAGTCTTCCGGATTTGTCAAAAAATTTTTCGGCTACGGCACAAAGAGATTTGATGAGATGTTTGAAAAAATGAAGGCACGGGATTTAATAACGGATTTAGGAATTATTCCCGACTTTGATAAATTTTTAGCTCCCGATTCACAGTGTCATGGAAAAGATTTTAATGAAGCAAGGCGCGCTGCCGAATGGATTTTGAAATGATTATTTTTCAATGTTGGCGGACAAGTCTAATATATTTTCCCTGTTTTTCTGCAAATGAACGCATCTTAAGATAAAAAATATTTTTTCTCGCCGTTGACACTGTTGTCGTTCAATGCTAGACTTTTTTTAGTTTCGAGCGTAGCTGCGGTTGAGTCATCACTCTCGCCATTTGCATCGGAAATTTTTCTTTAAAGCCACTTTCAGCACGGCGTTGAGGTTCAATCACTATGGCATAAATAGTCGTCATGTGAAAACGCATGCCGATTTTTTTTAGGCATAAAAAATTTTCTAAGAAGGAGCATTTTATAGATGAAGAAAAAATTTTTATCTTCTCTGTTTGCGCTAATGGTTTTCTGTTCGACGGCATTCGCTGATTACACGACAGATTATGAGATCACTGTACCGGGTGATAAAATGAACATGAATTACTCGCAAGACTCTTATAACGTGCTCGGAACTATCAAAGTCAGCAAAAAAGCGTCAGACAGTGAAAAAAATTTTGACCCATCGAAAGAAGTCGTCATCACCGCGAATTATTCTGACAAATTTATGATAGGCAGCGCGACAACAGACGTTCAATATAAACTCTGCACAGGTGCCACTCAGGCTGAAGCAAAAGACTTGCCGTCTGGCGGCGAGATTACTTTTTCTGCAGCTTCGATCGAATCAGGAACAGCCGAAATTGAATTAGCTTGCTACATTAAAAGCGACACCTCAAAACTTTCCGCCGGATATTATTTCAGTAAGCCAAAATTTACCCACAAAGTCAAAAATGTAAAAAATCCTGAAGTCGGCGACATCGTGAACTTTGGAAAATTTAACGGCAACGCATTATCGTGGCTCGTCCTTGACGTTGATGAAAAAAACAACCGCGCGTTGCTCATTACAGAAAATTGTGTTGCCAAGGATAAATTTGCATTCAGCAACTACGAATGGTCAAACAGCAACGTCAGAGCTTACCTGAATGGCACAGACGGCAATAATTTTTTCACAAGCAGCAATTTCACGGACGCTGAGAAAGAGAGAATCCTCAACGTTTCAATCAACAAAAACAACCTGAGCAAGAAAAGCGACCAGATTATAAACTCTTCCGGCACTGATTCCGTGTTCCTGTTGAGCGTTAAAGACGCAAACGAATATTTTGAGAATGACGAAAAGCGTGTGAGTAAATTTAATAACTCAAACTGCAGATGGTGGCTTCGTTTGTCAACTCAGAGTTATGCCAGAGCCGGGTACGTTTCTTCTAAGGGCAAAGTATTCTCTGACGGCACTCTCGTTAGTTATAATACTCTTTGTATCCGTCCCGCGATTTGGGTTACGCTTTCAACAGGCAGTACGGACGAAGCTAAATTTGAGTCCGAGATCGGCTTCAAGAAAGATACTCCGTCCTCAGAGTGCGTAATAGCTGACGGAAAGTCTGTCATCGCAATGAACGAAGATGAAATCAAAACAAAATACGAAAACAAAACTAATATCGCCATAACCGGAACTCTTGACAGTGCTGAAGAACTCTCTGAAATTATTGAGAAAATCGGCAATGTTACTATGATCGACGATTTAGATTTGCGCGAACTCAACATCAGTGAAGTTAATCTCGACAAAGTAACGATCTTAAATATCAATCTCGAAAGCAACCCGTACATCAAAAAAGTTGGAAGCAAAAACAGTTCTGTTATTACTTTGAATCTCTCCGAAAGCTCCGTTGAAGAAATCGAGGCAAACTCCTGCGAATTTCTCGAAGAAGTTAATCTCGAAAACTGCAAGAAAGCCACAAAAATAAATTTCAGCCAGAACTATTATCTAACGAAACTGGCGGTCAAAGGCTGTGAAAATTTGACTGATTTATCCTGCGAAAGTTCCGAGCTTATCAATTTAGACATCGAAGGCTGCACAAATCTGGTAAAGCTGAATGTCAAAAATAACTCGCTTCCGAAAATAAAAGTTTCAAATGAAAATTTCCCGAAGCTCGAAGACTTTACCTGCGGAAATCAAAACCTTTTGCGCGGATTAATCTCAAGTTTCAATTTCAATAACTTTTTGCAAAATTCAATGATTTCTTCTGCAGCTGTTGTCGGTGTTTCAGAAGAAAATTCAGAACTCGACAGCGTTAAAAATCTTAAAGCCTATGACAAATCGGGCAACGAACTTGTAGCCAATCTCGACAAGGGAACCGGTCAAATCACAATCAGTGGCGAGCCTTATAAACTCACTTACGATTATGACACCGGCTTTACGAAGAATGGTGAAAATATTTTAATGGATGTTACCGTAGAGGCAGGGGGCGAAAAAAACGGTAGCGGCGGCGATGGCGATGGCAATTACGATGATGACGATGACGATGATGAAGATGACGATGACTCTTCAGCAAAAATTTCATCTTCAGGCAGTGGCGGCTGTAATTCTGGATTCAGCTTTGTGTCATCGTTGCTGTTGCTAAATTTGACACGAAGAAAATTTATCAAAACTCGCAAGAAGATTTCCGTTTCTTTAATTTCAGAAGAACGTTAAGACGGAGAAGTCAGGAAACCGCCGCTTCTATAAGTGGCGGTATTTTACTGTTAATATAATCATAATTTTAAATTTAAAAAAGACCCCGCTGTTACACGGAGTCTATAAAAGATTTCTAACTTTATTCTTCGTCCATTCCGTCCTCGTAGAACTCGCCGAACAGAGCCTGAAGCGAAGGCATGTCTTCAAGAATCGGACGGGCAACCCATGTCGTGTTCATGTAGTGCTTGAGCGTGATGTTCTCGCTGACGATGTTTCCGCCCCATGTGCCGCAACCCATTGAGTTCGTGGGAGGCATTCCGTTTGTTGCGCTTCCGGCGTTGCCGCGGTTGTTCGGCTGACGGATCATGCAGCGTGAAACAGGTGCGCACATTCCAAGACGATGGATATGATCATCATCGAATGAGTAAAGTCCGCATGAGTGTCCTTTTCCGCCGGCTTTGTCGAAGATTTCCATCATAATGTCGAGTGCTGTCTGGAACTCTCCGCCGTATTTGAAAAGCGTCAGGAGTGTCGTTAATTTCTCGGTTGAGAAGAAATGTTCCTTGCCGATGCATTTTTTGATGTCTTCAGCGTTGTTGATCGTGAAGCCCTCTTTCTGTCCGTTGTTGGGAACAGCGATGAATTTGTACTTCGCGTCAATTTCAAAGCCTGCCGCCTTCGCGAGAGCCTGCGGGGAGATTGCGACTGTGTCAGGAAGTCTGTGTCCTGTTTCGTCCCACATGACTTTTTTGATTTTCTCGGCTTCTTCCCATGTAGGAATGTATGCGCCCTCTTTGACAAGTCCCTCAACAAAATTGTCATAAACGCTCTCGTGAACGATAAGGTTTCCATCGCAGGAACAGCCTGAGCCGAAGTCTGAACATTTTGAAATTCTCGTGTTCATTGCAGCTTCATATGCGCGTTCTTTCGTGTTGGCTGTGTTGTCAACGATGACTGTTGAGTTGCCTGCGCCTGAGCCGTAAGCCGGTACACCTGATGAATAAGCCGAACGAACCATAGGACGACCGCCGGTTGCGATGACCATATCGACCATCTTCATTAATTCCTGAGTCAGAGTGATGCTCGGCTCTTCGATTACCTGAATGATGTCCGCAGGTGCGCCCTCGCGAACAAGAACATCGCGGATGATGTTAACTGTTTTCGTTGTAACTTTCTTTGCTCTTGGGTGCGGTGAGCAAATGAGAACGTCAACGTCGCGCGCCTTCACAGCATAGATTGCCTGTCCTGCAGGGGTTACGCAGGGGTTTGTTGTCGGAACGAGAGTTGCAATGACTCCGACGGGCTTGGCATATTTCACAAGTCCTTTTTCAGGATTCGTTTCAATGATGCCGACGCTCTTCTGACGTAAGCAATCGCGAAGGATTAATTTCAGTTTGTTGCGTTTGTTGCGTTTGGTTACTTTATCACCGAGTCTTGTTTCATCAACAGCTTCATCGCAGATTTTTCCCCAGACTTTCAACGGATAAAGCGCGGCGCAGATAGCTCTGCAAAGATGATCTACTCTTTCCTGATCATACGTTGCGATGACTTCAGCGGCTACTTTTGCCTTTTTCACCATTTCTTCAAGCATTGCGATCTCTTCAGGTGTTACTTCATGATGTGCCATTGTAAAAAATTTTACTCCCTTCAAAAAATTTTGATTTTGTTTTTAAGACAAATCGGAATCAGGAATAAAAAAATTTTTCACTCCTGATTCATTATTTGTGTCTTACTTCGTTATGTGTGATTTTGCGTGGCTGGGCGGAACGTATTTGCCGTTCTCTTTCTTGACCAGCTTACCTTCTTTAACAAGCTCGCTCGGCGTGTAAATGTCGTTGATGTTCCAGCAGCCGGGTGTCGGCACCGCGATATTTTCCATGATTGCCTCAACAAGGAAAGGCTTGCCTGCTTTGTTTGCTTCGATGGCTTTCTTCATTGCGGGCGCGAAATCGTCAGCTTTTTCAACTCTGATTGCGTCAACACCGTAACCTTTTGCGACTTCTGCCCAGTTCGGTGAATAAACTTTTCCGTCCGGGGTATGGAACTCTGTTCCGAATTTCGTGTGATAGTTTGCGTTTTCAAGTCCTGCGATTGTTCCGAATGCGCAGTTGTTCATTACGACCCACGTGCAGGCGATACTCTGCTCAACAGCCGTAGCCATACATGTCGGGTTAACTCCGAAACCGCCGTCGCCGATTAACGCAAGGCAGATTTTATCGGGTGCTGCGACTTTTCCGCCCAGGACTGCTGAAGCTCCGAAGCCCATTGTCGCAAGTCCTGACGAGTGATGAACTGTGCCGGGGATTGTAATCGTGAACTGCTGAGCAACGCCGTTTTTGTTCCAGCCTACGTCTGTGAAAATTAAAGCGTCTTCAGGCAATGCGGCTTTGACATCTTTCAAAATTCTCTGCGGTGTCATCGGGAAGCGCGAATCGTTTGAAATTGCAACATTCGATGCTTTAAACTCTTCTTTTGCCTTCGCGATTTTCTCGCGGAGTCCTGCGCGTTTGATGCCTTCGGGTTTAATCTTCTTGGCTTCCTCAAGAATCTGTGCAAGAGCAAGTTTCAAGTCTGCAACTGCGCCGATTTCAACGGGATAGTTGCGCCCGATTT
>CAJODX010000028.1:17662-33479 GCA_905233295.1 uncultured Synergistales bacterium
TGTCTGTCCGATCATCAATGGATGAAGGTCGCTGACACAGCCCTGACCCATTAACGTTCTTGAAATCGGAATGTCGAGGAACTCTGCAAGAGCCGCGAGTTCGTTTGAAGCCTGTGCAAGAAGAATACCGCCGCCAGCGTGAATGACAGGATTTTTCGCTTCGATTAATTTTTTCGCAATAGCCTTTGCCGCCTCAGGATCAAGAGCGGGTTTCATCGTAATGTGGCTGTCGTTGTATGTTCTTGCGAATAAATCTTCTTCAATTTCGCGCGACCAGATGTCCATCGGCATGTCGATTAAAACAGGTCCGGGTCTTCCTGATTCAGCAAGTCTGAACGCTTTGTCAAGAATGTCCGGGAGTGCTTCAGGATCATCAACTCTCCAGCAACGTTTGCAGACCGGCTCAAGGAGTCTGTACTGTGTCGCATCGCCGTGCATGTTGACTTCCTGATGCGGGTGCTTGCCGTAGTAATAGCTGGGAACATCACCGGCGAATACTACCATCGGGATCGAGTCGAAAGCCGCGTTTGCAACACCTGTGAGAACGTTCGTGATTCCGGGACCGAGGTGGCACATTACGACAGAAGCCTTGTGAGTTACTCTCGCATATCCGTCCGCTGCTGTTGAAGCTACGGCTTCATGGCGGTTGGAGATATATTTGATTTTTTTGCTGCGTGAAAGAGCGTCAAGCATTCCGATGACAGTATGTCCGCAAAGACCGAAAATATACCGGACATCTCTGCGTTCAAGATAATCAACTATGAGTTCAGACACAAGCTTTTTGCTCATACGAAAAAACCTCCTTAAGTGTGAATAGCCGTTAAAAAATTTTCTCTCGAAAATTAAAAATCTTCTTTGGATATTCCATAAAATAATATAAAATTCTGTTTTCGTCAACGAGGATAATACTTATTGAAATTCAAGCTCTAAAATTAAAGGCACATGATCCGATGGTCTTTCCCAAAAACGCGGTCTTGTATCAACATAACATTTTTTCGCAAAAGACGCGAATTTTTCCGTTGCCAGCATGTGGTCTATACGCCAGCCGATATTTCTTTCAGCTGCATTTTTAACACGGTAATCAAAAAATGTGAAAACTCCGGCATTTTTGTTGAAAACTCTCAGCATGTCAACAAGATTTTTTTTCGTATCTCTGAAGACTTTTCGGATTTCCTCACATACACAGACATGATCGCGTTTATTGCCGGGGTTTGTTACGTCAATGTCTTCGGGAACAATATTTAAATCACCTAGCCATAAAAATTTTTTCCCGGAATTTTTTTCAATAATTTTTCCGACACGGGCAAAAAAATTTTTCTTGACTTCAAAGTCAGCGTGTTCAATGGATTTTCCCTGCGGCACATAGGTGTTTAAAAAGATAAAATCTTTATATTCAAGCGTCATAACACGGGTATTGAAATTTTCAGTGTTTTCTTCATTGTCATTGAAACCGAAATTTATTTTTATGGAAGATACCCCGCCGGCATTTTTTTCTGAAAAATTTTCTTTGACTATGGCGGCAACACCGTTATAACTTTTCTGACCGCAATAAAAACTTTCATATCCCAATGCAGAGAAAAAATCTTTCGGAAAAAAATCGTCCTGAGTTTTAGTTTCCTGCATGAAAAGAAAATCGGGCTTAATATCGTTCAGCCAGCGTTCAAGCACAGGCAGACGCGTTCGCACGGAATTTACGTTGAATGTCGCGATTAACATAAAAATTTCTCCATTAAAAAAAAATAAAAAAGGGGAGGAAAACGATAAATTTCCTGCCCCTACCCTTTATCTCATATTTTCAATTTAAAGATTAATATCCGGAATGCCGGCGAAACCCTTCGCCAAGTCTTCATCAGTCGGAATGTAATCCGTCATTACACGGTCATTGTATTTTTCATACGCAACCATGTCAAAATATCCTGTTCCGGTAAGACCGAAAATGATCGTTTTTTCTTCGCCGGTCTCTTTGCATTTCAAAGCTTCATCAATCGCAACACGGATTGCGTGAGAACTCTCAGGAGCCGGCAAAATACCTTCAACACGTGCAAACTGTTCAGCGGCTTCAAAAACGCTCGTCTGTTCAACAGCACGTGCCTCCATTAATCCGTCGTGATAAAGCTGTGAAAGAATGCTGCTCATGCCGTGATAACGAAGTCCTCCGGCGTGGTTTGCAGACGGAATAAAATCATGTCCGAGCGTGTACATTTTAGCCATCGGGCAGACTTTGCCGGTGTCGCAGAAGTCGTAAGCAAATTTTCCGCGAGTGAAACTCGGACAGCTTGCAGGTTCAACAGCGATGATCTGATAGTCAGCCTCGCCGCGAAGTTTTTCGCCCATGAACGGTGAAATTAAACCGCCGAGGTTTGAGCCGCCTCCAGCACAGCCGATGATGATGTCGGGCTTGATGTTTTTTCGTTTCAAGTCCGATTATGGACTGATGGAGCAGAACCTGATTAAGAACACTCCCCAGAACGTAACGGTAACCTTCGGTAGATGCCGCTACCTCGACAGCTTCAGAGATTGCACAGCCCAATGAGCCTGTTGTGTTCGGATGCTCGGCGTTAATTTTTCTGCCGATTTCAGTTTCCATTGAAGGCGAAGGTGTTACGCTTGCCCCGTATGTCCTCATAACTTCACGTCTGAAAGGTTTCTGTTCATATGAAACTCTGACCATATAGACTTTGCAGTCGAGTCTGAAAAACGAACACGCCATCGCAAGAGCCGTTCCCCACTGTCCTGCGCCGGTCTCTGTCGTTACGCCTTTAAGCCCCTGTTTTTTAGCGTAATACGCCTGTGCTATTGCTGAGTTTAATTTATGCGAACCTGAAGTATTGTTGCCCTCGAATTTATAAAAAATATGCGCCGGAGTTCCGAGAGCCTCTTCAAGGAATACCGCATGCGTAAGCGGCGAAGGACGGTACATTTTATAAAAATTCAGAATTTCATCAGGAATTTTTATGTACGCAGTGTTATCGTCGAGTTCCTGTTTAATGAGTTCATCACAGAAAATCGGACGCATATCTTCAAACGTCATAGGCTTAAGAGTTCCGGGATGAATAAGAGGTGCGGGTTTTGTTTTCATGTCGGCGCGGACGTTGTACCAAGATGACGGGATGTCTTTTTCATCAAGATAAATTTTGTATGGAACATCAAATTTGTTCACGATAAAATTTTTCCTCCTTTAAAAAATTTGCTGATTATAGCGCAGAATTTTCTTTTTCGTCAAAATTTTTTTAAAGTTTTGGTTTCAAGGTCTTTTGAGTATTTTTCTTTGTCCTCGATTGCTTTTTCCGTGAGTTCACGAGCCTGCTCGATACGTTCCTGAGCCTGACGTTCGATAATTTTTTTTCGTGCGCTGACTTTTCTTAACTCTGCCGACTTTGCCATCATGTCATTGTGAGCGTCCCAGATTTTCATCGTTGAGTTTGTAACGCTGGCTTCAGCGGCATGATAAAAATCCATGGCTTCAGCTTGAGTTTCAGGAATTTTTTTCCCGGTTTCATGCGGGAGTTCGTCCCATATGCTGCCGAATTTCGTGTCAATTTTCATTTTAAATCACGATGCTTTTCTTTCCAGAGCTTTTTCAATAGCGACTGCAAGCTGGTCGGCACATGAAGTCCCTTTAGCACCGCAGGGATTTCCGCGCAAAATTTTTGCCACGCCGAGAGCGTCAGCACCTTCGATTAATTTCGGAATGGCAAGAAGATTTCCCGGACAGCCGCCGTAAAATTTAACGTTGTGAAGTTTTCCGTCTTCGATTTCAAACTCGATTTTTTTCGGGCATACACCCACGGGCGCGTATTCGTATTTTTCTGACATTTTTTATCTCTCCCTTAAAATTTTTATGATTTCATCAAGACTTGTTGACATACAGGCAAGATTTCTTTTTTCCGCTGAACCGTGCGAAAATTTTAAAATTGCTCCGGCAAATCTTTTCATTGCGACTAAGGCTTTATGTTCGCCGGAGATTTCTTTTGCACGATACGCAAAATTTATTAAAATCTCAACGCGTTCATCAAAATCTCTGTTAATGCCGCGATATTCCTCAAACAAAAACGGATTCGCAACCGCTCCTCTTGCCGGCATAACGCAGACACACCCGAAAGAAAAATATTCGTTTATGTCTTCAGGTGTTTTGACATCACCGCTGGCACTGATTAAACCGGGAAAATTTTTTGCCGCATGTTTCAAAATATTTTTGTCGGCAACTCCCTCGTAACGTTGTGAAGCCGTTCTGCCGTGGACACATACATTATCGACACCGGAACGCACAAGATTTTCAATGAAATTTAAAGTTTCGTTTTCTTTTTCAAATTTTCGGATTTTCACCCACACAGGAAAATTAAATTTTTTTAATTCCATGACCATTTTCGAGGCAACGTCAGGACGCTTCAGCAAAGCCGCGCCGCAAAAATTTTTTGTGATTTTCGGCATAGGACACGCCATGTTAATCCCGAAAGCAAAAAAATTTTCGCAGTTTTCCTTAACTTTCAAAGCTCCTTCAGCAAGGATTTTTTCATCAGGAGCAAAAAGCTGAACGACCAGCGGTGCCTCACGTTCTGAGATTTTCAGCATATCGAGAGTTTTTTCATTATTACGCGCAAGTCCGGCACAGCTTATCATTTCAGTGTGAGTTAAATCTGCTCCGTGTTCCGAAAAAAATTCACGAACCGGCAAAGTCGTAACGCCAGCCAGCGGAGCAAGAGCAAGACACGGGAAATCAGGAATTTTTGAATTATTTACGTTTGGGTCTTTCATTCCTCATTCCTGCTTAAAATGAGTTTCAAGCCCTCAAGCATGAGCCAGTTGTCAACGACGTCAATATTTTTTGAAACTTTCGCCATCAATCCTGCATGACCTCCCGTTGCTATGACTTTTGCATTTCCAAGCCCGGGATTTTCGCGGATCATTTCAATTATTCTGTCAGTAAGTCCTGCGTTGCCGAACAAAATTCCGGACTGAATGGCTTCTTCAGTGTTTCTGCCGATGACATTATCAGGAAATGAAAGAGCAACCTGCGGAAGTTTTGCCGCCTTTGAAAACAGCGCGGAAATTCCTGACTGAAGCCCCGGAGCAATCGCACCCCCAAGATAATCTCCTTCTGGTGAAACGACATCGAATGTTATCGCTGTGCCGTAGTCCGCAACGATTAAAGGCGCACCGTATTTTTCGCGACCTGCAACAGCGTTCACGATTCTGTCCGCACCGACTTCGTTGGGATTTTTGACAAGAATTTTCATTCCCGTGTCTGTCTTTGCACTGACCTGCAAGGGCTTTACATTAAAATAATTTTTTATTGCTTCAGTCATTGAAAAGTCGAGCGGCGGAACAACGCTTGCGAATGCCGCGCCTTTAATGTCTGAAGGTTTTATGTTTTTCGTTGCGAGAAGATTCAGCAAATAAATTCCGAGTTCGTCTGCCGTGTGCAGTATTGAAGACAGTCTCCAGTGCGCGATCAGATCATCGCCGTCGAAAATTCCTGCTACCGTTGTTGTGTTGCCCACGTCTATTACGAGTATCATTTTAGTTTCCCCTCTCCTGAATTAAATTTCGCTTCCTGCCGTGTAGCCTGTACTCCAGCAGATTTGCAGATTAAAGCCGCCTGACGGTCCGTTTAAATCCAGAATTTCACCTGCAAAATATAAATTTTCGCATAATTTTGATTTCATTGTCGCAGGGTCAACCTCATTTAAATTTACGCCGCCCCGTGTTACGACAGCATTATTGAAGCCCCAGAGTCCGTTGACATTCATTCTTATATCTTTTAAAAGATCCGCAAACTCTGAAATTTCTTCGTCCGCTATATATTCTACGGGTTTATCGTGCGGAATGTCGGAAAGTTCAAGAATTAAATTTACCATCGCAGCCGGCAATAGAGAACGAACGAGTCCGGAAAATCTCCGCTCCCCGGAAAATTTTTCAATGTCGCGTTTAATCCTTGCCGTTAAAATTTCGTGAGTTAAAGTCGGTTTTAGATCAAGAGAAAACTGCAAATCCCCTTCCCAGTCAGGAATATGCGAACTTAAATCCATGACGATTGGACCGCTGACTCCGAAATTTGTAAATTCCATTTCGCCGAATCTTTCGTCAATTTTTTCGCCGTTGAGAATGACATTTAATCTGACATTTCTGAGATTACAGCCGCTCGCGAGTTTTACCCACGTTTCGCGTATCCTGACAGGAACGAGAGCAGGGAATAATTTTGTTACAGTGTGTCCTGCACGTTGAGCGAATGTATAGCCGTCTCCAGTCGAGCCTGTTTTCGGGTAAGATTTTCCGCCTGTCGCAATGATATATTTGTCTGCTGTGAACTCGTCATTTTCTGTTATAACGCACTGAACTCTTGAATTTTTGATTTTAAGAGCCCTGACAGTGGTCGAACGCATTATCTTGACTTTAAATTTTTTGCACTGCATTAACAGAGCGTCAAGAACTCTCTGCGAACCTCCCGAAGCCGGAAAAATTCTTTTGCCGCGTTCCATAATAGGATCGACACCGATTTTTCTGAAAAATTCCACTGTGTCATATGGACTCAGCCTGCTGAATGCGGAATATAAAAATTTCCCGTTTTCTCCATAATGAGATATGAATGTCTCGAGATCGCGCTCACCGTTTGTGAAGTTACAGCGTCCTCTGCCGGAAATCAATAATTTTTCGCCGACTGAATGATTTTTTTCAGCAACTGCAACTTTCTGTCCTAGTGATGAAGCCCGTACAGCCGCCATTAAACCTGCTGCACCGCCTCCGATGATGAAAGTGTCAAATTTTTCCATTTTTATAATTTATTACAAAAATTTTTTCTCCGTTAAAAATTTCAAGAAAAATTATATAATTTTTTTAACTCATAAATTTCTTGGATTATATCTCTCAAGCGTTGACATATAAAGATGTGGCATAATAAAATATGTTTAAGGATAAAACTACCGAACGATAAATATTTTTTCGGTAATTTTATTTCTCTTAGTGGTTTATATCACTAGAGTTTATCGCAGAAGTGAAAAAACGTTTACCGCTTTTGCGTGGATTGAAATGACTATGAATGAACGTTCTGAAGCAAATTTTAGTCTTCTCGGCAGCGGCGAAGAGTCTGACTATGAAAATCTGGTTGCTCAAATCCTGCAAAGAGTTGAAGGACTGTCTTCGGCAGGTTTTGAACAGCTTGTTACAGACCTGCTCATTCGCATGGGCTACGAAGTTTACAAAAATGCAAAACGCCGCATGAGTGCCGGCGCAATACAGGGCATTATCATTGAAGACGGTCCTGGTTACAGACCCATCTATATTCAGACAAGAAAATTAAAACGCGGTAGCATCATAACGAGCTGGAGCATGCAGAGTTTCGGCGATGCTGTTGCTCGCAAGGCAGGACGCGGACTTCTCGTTACGAACGCAGGATTTTCAAAGCCTGCTCAGGACTATGCAAAAGAGAAGAAAATAATTTTAATCGACGGCGGAATTTTGGCGCGGCTGATGATCGTTCATAATTTCTGTGTCAATGTAAGAGAAGTCGTTGAAGTCAAATCAATAGATCCTGGCGCATTCAGCGACTATGAGTGAAAAAATATAATTTTCGCGAAAAGGAGATGAAATAAAAAATAATGTCTTGCGATACAGATTTGCATATTCACACAAACGCTTCGGACGGAACATACAGTCCCGAAGAATTATTAAAAAAAATTCACGAAGCCGGAATAAAAATTTTTGCAGTTACTGACCACGATACGATAAACGGTGCGCTTGAAATGCAAAAAATTCTTAAATCCGAGCAGAATGACACGGTAAAATTTTTCAAAGGAATAGAATTTTCCTGCCGTATCGAAAAAACAGGCGCGAAATGTCATATTCTGGGCTTGAATTATGATGAAAAAAACGAAGCTTTTCAAAATGCCTTGAATGCGGGAGCAAAATTGCGGCATGAAAAATTTTTTAGGAGAATAGAATTTCTCCGCGACAGATTCAAAATTACCTTCACTGATTCAGAAATCGAAAATTTATTGAAAATCCCAAGCGTCGGCAAACCTCATCTCGGAAACTTAATCGTGAAAAAAGGTTTTGCCTCAACGCGTGCTGAGGCTATTGAAAATTTTATCGACAAATGCAAAACGGGCAATGATAAAATAGAAGCCGAACTCGCAGTCAGCGCGATAAATTCTTCCGGCGGCATATCAGTATGGGCACACCCTTTGGGCGGTGAACGTGAAGCGGAACTTTCAGAAGAAAAATTCAGCTTTACACTGAAAAATTTCTTGAATGTTATTATTCAAAATACGAAATCTCAAAGTGTGAATGGCTCGCCGAAAGAGCAAAGCGCGAAAATCTTTTTATATCCGGCGGCAGCGACTGCCACGGCACTAACAAAAATATTCCGCTTGGAAAACTGAACGCTGAAAATAAAAAGATTAATCAGGATTCTTTAACCATTGTGAACTTCCTGTGCTAAAGCCGCAGGTGTTTACGCCGAACATAACTTAAAGGAGATGTTTTTTTATGAGTATTCAGAATATTCAGCAGAGCGTTCAAAACGTAAGCGAATATAAAATCACCAAAAAAAAGGAAACAGAAATTCAACAGACCGAACAGATCGCGCAGGAAATCCGCCAGATTGACGAATATGACAAAGAAAATCCCGTAGGCGAAGAAGTCGAAGGAATTTACAGCGTTTCACACGATGATGAGGGAAATTTGAAAATCAATTACAAACAGCCGGCTTCAAAAAATGAAACGCAAAACGGCGAAGATTCAGAATCTGAAACAATGCAGGTTAAAGCCAATGAAAAGACAGATAAAGCTGCAGGCGGTGCAGCTCCGGCAGCATCAGGCAGCGAAGAAGCTTCAAGCTCTGACTCTGATGACGATGATGATGAACTTGAAGAACTCAAAAAACAACGTGATGCAATAAAACAGCAGCTGAACCGTGAAGTTAGTGAAGATGTAAAGGCGACTTTACGCGCACAGCTCCAAGCGATTGAAGTTCAAATTGCTCTGAAATCTTCAGGAACTTCCGATTAAAAAATCTTATCCAAGATCAAGCTACCGCCATTTTATTAAGTGGCGGCTTCTTAATGCGAAAATTCAGAAAGGAAAAATTTTTATGCGAAGTCAAAAATTTTTTGGCGTGTTTTTTATCGCCACTGTTTTGGCTGTTCTCGTTTTTCTCGACGGCTTTTATACCGTAGGCGAACAGGAGCAGGCTGTCATAACAATGTTCGGCAGTATCGTAAGGACAGACACTGCGGGATTATATTTTAAAATTCCGTTTGTTCAGCAGGTTAATATCGTTGACATGACAACGCACGGCACCGGCATAGGCTACAGAACGGACAAGAGCGGAAGAAATGTTGCCCGTGATGATGAGAGCGTAATGATAACTTCGGATTTCAATTTCGTGAACATTGATTTTTATCTTGAATATAAAGTTTCTGATCCTGTTGCGTATCTGTACAACGCTGACACACCCGAAAATATTTTGCGCAATATGTTGCTGGCATGCATTCGCGGCACTGTCGCGGACTATCCGGTCGATGAGGTTATAACTACGGGGAAAAGTCAAATTCAGACTTCAGTGCGTGAAAAATTGACTGAGATGCTGACACAGAGCAATATCGGGCTTCAATGCGTCAATCTCACCGTGCAGGACGCTGAACCGCCGACAGAAAAAATAATTCAGGCTTTCAAAGAGGTTGAAACAGCTCGTCAGGCTCGTGAGACTATGATTAACAGCGCAAAAAAATATCAGTCTGAACAAATTCCTCTGGCTGAAGCAAAAGCCGACCAGATCATTCAAAAAGCAGAAGCATTCAAATCCGCACGTATTGCCGAAGCCAACGGTCAAACAGCCCGTTTCAACAATATGTTCGAGGAATATAAATCCTATCCGTTGATAACGAAACAGAGATTATATTTTGAAGCACTCGAAGAGGTTTTGCCGAACGCGAAAGTTATCATAACGGACGGAACATCGGAAAAACTTTTGCCGCTCGATAAATTTTAAGGAGTGATTTTTAATGAAAAATTTTGTCGTAAGAAGTTCGCTGCTTTTAATTTTAATCGTGTTCGTTTTAACTCTTCCGTTTTCGTTTTACATTGTCGGACCTAACGAATACGCCGCACTGTTCGAGTTCGGGAAAATAGTTTCGATAATCGACACGCCGGGAATAAAATACAGACTTCCTGCTGTCAACACCGTTCAGCATATTTCAAAGAAACTTCATCTTTACGATATTCCACGCTCCGGAGTTATTACGAAAGATAAAAAATCAATGATTGCCGACAACTATGTAACATGGCGTGTTATTGACCCAGTGAAATACATTCAGACTTTAAACGCCGTTGAAGCCCGTGCGCGTGAACGCATTGAAGCCGCTGTATATAACGCTGTCAAAAATGTAATTTCGTCAATGACTCAAGACGAGGTTATCGAGGCTCGCGGAGGAAAACTTTCAACAAAAATTGCTGAAGATTCAAATTCTGACATCGGCATGTACGGTATTGCAATAGTCCAGACCGAAATGAAAGCTCTGGATCTTCCTGACGATAACAAATCCGCAGTCTATGAACGTATGATTTCGGAACGTCAGAACATCGCAGCGTCTTACACAGCCGAAGGAAATTCAGAGGCTCAGAAAATCCGTAACAGAACAGACAGGGAAGCCGCTGTTAAGTCCGCCGAAGCCGAACAGAAAGCCGCCGTCCTGACAGCCGAAGGTGAAGCTGAGTATATGAAAATTTTGCAGAATGCCTACGATACGCCGGAGAAAGCTGAATTTTATAATTTTCTGCGTTCTCTTGACGCTCTTAAAAAATCAATGAAGGGCAGCGGGGAAAAAATTATTATTCTTGACAAAAATTCTTTGCTCGGGAAAATTTTATCAAATTCGCAAGAAGACTCCCTTTCTATAAGCGGAAGATGAATTGCGCCGTATAAGTGAATCGTGGTATAATTTTTAAAGTTGAATAGATAGAATACTCAAATGGGATTCTGACGATGTAAAAAATAGTCAGGAATGCGAAAAATTCGCGGACTTGATAAAGGTGTGTAGTACGCCGGCAGTTTAGGCTGTAAAACTCGGAGCATAATTTATTTTTTATATGTTTTGAGTAGCTATAATAATTTCGTTTTTTAAAAAAATAAAAAAAAGAAAAATTTTTCAGGAGGAATTTTTTATTATGGCTGTAAGAGTTGCTATTAACGGTTTCGGAAGAATCGGACGCCTTGCTTTCCGCCAGATGTTTGACGCTGAAGGTTACGAAGTCGTAGCCATCAACGACCTTGTTGCGCCGAAAATGCTTGCCCATCTTCTCAAATATGACACAACACACGGACGCTACAAAAAGACAGTCGATTTTGATGACGAGAAAGGCACAATCACAGTTGACGGAAAAGTTATCACGATTTACGCCAAACCCAAAGCAGAAGAGCTTCCTTGGGGCGAACTTAAAGTTGATGTAGTTCTTGAATGCTCTGGTTTCTACACATCAAAGGCAAAGGCTGAAGCACACATCAAAGCCGGCGCACGCAAAGTCGTAATTTCAGCTCCCGCAGGCAATGACCTTCCGACAATCGTTTTTAACGTCAACCACAAAACGCTCAAACCCGAAGACACGATCATTTCAGCAGCTTCATGCACAACGAACTGCCTTGCTCCTATGGCAAAGGCTCTCAACGACCTTGCCCCGATCGAGTCAGGCTTTATGACAACAGTTCACGCTTACACAGGCGATCAGATGGTTCTCGACGGACCTCACCGCAAAGGCGATTTACGCAGAGCGCGTGCAGCAGCATGCAACATCGTTCCGAACTCAACAGGCGCAGCAAAAGCAATCGGACTTGTTATTCCCGAGCTTGCTGGCAAACTTGACGGCGCGGCACAGAGAGTTCCTACACCGACAGGCTCAACGACAATCCTTGACGCAGTTGTCAACGGCACAGTAACAGTTGAGCAGGTCAACGCTCAGATGAAGAAAGAAGAAACAGAGTCATTCGAGTATAACACCGACCAGATTGTTTCGTCCGACATCATCGACAGCACAGCAGGTTCAATCTTTGACGCAACTCAGACGAAAGTCAAACCCGTAGGTGCTGACAAAACGCTTGTTCAGGTTGTTTCATGGTACGACAACGAAAATTCATACACGAGCCAGATGGTTCGCACAATCAAATATTTCTCAGAGCTTAGATAAATTTCAAGTTTTGAAAATTTTGCTCCTGTCCGTAAAAAGACGGGAGCTTTTTTAATTAAAAAAACATTTCCCGGCATAAAAGCACTATGCCGATAACGCCCAGAATTAACAGGACTGCGCTCACGATTGCATAGTCCAAGAAAAACAGAACCGCTCCGGCGATTAAAAATATCGGTGAAAGAAACATTAACGCCAAAAGCGGATTAACGAAAAGGAAATAAACAAGATCGAAAATTATTTCAAAAAATCCCACGATTTCTTCAAAAAAATATTTTATTTTTTCCCACATGAAAATTTTTCTCCTTTCAAAAAAAAGAAAAAAATTCCCCGAAGCTTTTTTAACTCCGGGAAATTCTTTGAACTCAAAAATTTAAATGTCCGCGCCGAATTTTACATTTTCGTAATCGTCGCTGTTCGTGAGAAGCAGAACGACCGTATCAGGATGTCCGGCTGCCTTGATTTTTTCGCGGTTGAACTTCATCAGTTTCTGTCCTTTTTTGACTTTGTCGCCTTCTTTGACAAAATCTTCAAAGCCGTCGCCTTTCATCTCGACAGTGTCAACACCGACATGAATCAAAACTTCCATGTCATTTTCGCCGCTGATTCCGATTGCGTGTTTACTCTCGGCAACAGATGAAATTTCGCCGTCGATTGGCGCATAAACAAATTCATCTTCGGGCTGAATGCCGACACCCTGTCCTAAAGTTCCTGCTGCGAACGTCGGGTCGGGAATCTCTGTGTAAGGAATAATTTTTCCTGCTGTGCACTGTGCGATTTCACCTGCTGACGAGCTTATGACTGTTGAAAATTCGACAGCCTTTGCAGGTTCTTCAGCTTTGACTTCAGCCGGAGCAGCTTCAGCTTCTTCCTCTTTCCACATTATCCACGAAAGAATGAAAGCAAGTCCGCCGGAAATTGCAAGCAGAATCGAATACTGTACAGGCTGCTGGATTGTTAAATAACCCGGAATGCCAGTAACGCCGTAAGCCGCCGCGCCGATTCCTGAGAATGCACCGTAGAAAGCTCCGACTGTACCTCCGATCATTCCTGCCAGAATCGGCTTGAAGAATCTTAAATTGATACCGAAGATTGCAGGCTCTGTGATGCCGAGTGCCGCGGACAATGATGAAGGAATTGCCACGACTTTCGTTCTCTGCTGTCTTGCTTTGAAACCTACCGCCAAGCACGCTCCGAACTGTGCAAAGTTTGCAGCTGAGGCTATGGGCATCCATGTGTTCAAGCCGCCCTCAACTGAAAGCATTCCTGCCTCGATAACGTTGTACATATGATGAAGTCCCATAACGACAGTCCAAGGATAAATCGCGCCCATTATTGCAGAACCGAAAGGATTCTTTACGAGAAGCTGCGCACCTGCAAGCACCCACGTTTCAAGCTGTGAGAAAATCGGTCCGATGATTGTGAACGTAAGGAAAGTCGTTAATAAAACAGTCGTGAAGGGAACGACAAAAAGGTCAATCATTTCTGGCACATGTTTATGAAGCCATTTTTCAATCGTGCACATCAGCCACACGGCAATGATGACAGGGATAACGTGTCCCTGATAGCCGACCTTCATAACACGGACAACGAAGTTAAGGAATACAAAATGCCATTCGCCCGGCTGTGTCGTTCCGACTGCCCATGCGTTGAGAAGATTCGAGTGAATCATAGCAAGACCGATGACTGCTCCAAGGAATGTATTGCCGCCGAAAACTCTCGCCGCCGAAATCGCAACGATAACAGGCAGGTATGCAAACGCTGTGTTAGCGACCATATCAAGGAAGTCGTACCATGAAGTCTGAGCAAACTCCGGATAAACCTTGCCCATCGCTTCGACAAATCCCATCATCAAACCTGAAGCAACGATTGCAGGGAGAATAGGAACAAAAACATCGCCGATAGCCTTAAGGATTCTTCTCCATACGGGCTGCCCCGCAGCTGCAGCAGCTTTAACGTCATCTTTCGTTGCCTCGGTCATGCCGGTAACGCTCAAAAATTCCGCGTAAACCTTGTTTACTGTGCCCGTGCCGATGATTAACTGAAGCTGTCCGTTGTTCTCGAACATTCCCTTAACGCCGTCAACATTTTCGAGTGCCTTCTTGTTGACTTTGCCGTTGTCCTTGATAACGAGCCTGAGCCGTGTGGCGCAGTGTGCCGCCTGGACAATGTTCTCGCGACCGCCGATGTTAGAGACGATCTCTTCCGCGCATTTTCTGTAATCCAATGCCATTAAAAAAACCTCCTGAAAAATTAAATTAATTTTAATCTTGCAAACGCCCTTGAAATTCCGTCCTGATCCACCGCAGGACATACCATATCCGCGAGTGATTTCAGTTTTTCAGCACCGTTTGCCATACAGACGCTGAAACCCACCGTCTGCATCATCTCAAGATCATTCATACTGTCTCCGAAACCTATAGTGTCCTCGACAGAGACTTTGAAGTGTTCGCAGATTAATTTAACGCCTGTGCCTTTGTTAAATTCTTTGCTGAAAATTTCGCCGTTTATGCATTTTGCAGGAGCTTTGACCTCCTGTAAAACAAAATTAAATTCATGGCTTAAAGATTTTATCGCTTCAGTGAGCTGATCCATGTTCAGACACATGATAACGACTTTATAGACAGGTGAGCCGTCATAATCGCTCATGGGCTTTATGCCGAGATTTGAAGAGAGAGCTTTGCGCCAGCGTTCGATTTCGCTGTTGCCTTCGCCCTGAGAGCTGAGAAATTCGCCGAGATTTTCATCGCCCCACGAGCCGTCTTTAGCTTCGATAGTACAGAAAACCCCGTTATGATGAAGAATCTGCAAAATTAATTCGCGTTGCTCTTCAGACATGGGATTGTCATATAAAACCTCGTCATATTTCTCGCCTACCGCAACGTAACCGCCGCCGCATGATATAAATCCGTCAAACTGATATTTTAATAAAGGTTTTAACATATCAGGATTTCGTCCCGTGCAGAGAAAAATTTTATGTCCTTTAGCTCTTGCGCTTTCTATTGCTTTAACTGCGCTGTCTGGCGGAAGATTCTCCCCGGGTGCTGTCAATGTTCCGTCAATATCTAAAAAAATTAATTTCACAGAAAAATCCCTCCGAAAATTTTATTTGTTTTTATTGAAAAAATTATGAGCAAAAAGATTATAATACAAAAAAATGTAAGAGGAACAGAGAAAATAAAAAAAAATGAAAAATAAATCTCGTCAACATCAAATTGATATGCTTCACGGTTCACTGCTCGACAAAATTTTGATTTTTGCTATGCCTTTAGCGTTCAGTATGGTTTTGCAGCAGCTTTTCAACTCTGCTGACGTTGCCGTTGTAGGACGTTTCGACAGCCCTCAGGCTATGGCTGCGGTCGGCAGCAACGGAGCGGCAATCAATTTAATGGTGAATCTTTTCGTCGGGCTTTCGATCGGCGCGAACGTCATCGTTGCAAAATACATCGGCAAAAATGAAACTTCAAAAATTCAGGACGCTGTTCACACTTCAATTTCAATTTCGTTAATTTGCGGCGTTATTCTTTTAATATGGGGCTTAACAGCTGCAAGACCGTTGTTAACTTTAATGAACACGCCGGCGGATATTATCGACCTTGCAGTAGTTTATTTCAGAATTTATTTTTTAGGAACACCTTTCATA
>CAJODX010000029.1 GCA_905233295.1 uncultured Synergistales bacterium
AGGCGGTGTATTTTTAGGAATACGTCCGCTTATTGCAAGCAGGTCTATTTCAACTTGAAGGGGAGTGTTGCCCAAAAGTCTTGCAAGCTGGGTTTCAGTTGTAATTTTCGTTGGCATTAAATTTAAAATCAAAATTCTGAGCGGGCGAATATCCTGCGACTTTGCCCGCCGCTGAGTCATCACGAAAATATTTTCGCGTTCAAGTACATTGACAGCCGGTAAATCACCGGGAATATTGATCGGCATTTAATTTTAATCTTCCTGTTTCGGTGCGCACATACGGGAAAAAACTTTGTGGGTTTCGCGCGGCATAATCCTGTAACCGAGCCTTTCCCTCGTCATCCAGACTGAATAATCTTTATAGAATGACGTTGCCAGTGCAAGCACGGATTTTTTCTTGTTCTCTTTGATGCTTTCGTAAGGTATCCTGACCTTTCTGTCTTCGTCAGCGTCCCATCTGAAAGTTCCAAGAGCATACGCAACAGACTGACCTTCTTTAATCGTTGGGAAAGCCGGAATTAAAAGCGTGTGATCCGACCAATCGTAAGTGCCCAGCCCCTGTCCGGGAATGAAAATCACACGCGGCAAGCCGTACATTCTTACGCGCGGAACGTTGAACATGTCCATGTCGCATGAATTATAATGCATGAACATTTCATAGTCTTTAGCATAGTCAACAGGCGTTGAATCAGGGCTACATAAAAATGAACCGTCGCAACGGGCGTTTTTTGCAGGTACAACGAGATGTTCGCGTTTTTTCACGATCATTGCTTTGAGTTCGGCGCGTCTCATTTGAGGAGTCATTTCGATGCAGTTGTCCGTGATTTTTTTTGCGTTGCGGGCGATTTTAGCTTCGTCAATCTGAGTGTAGAGGATTTTTTTCGCCAGAACTCTCGTGTCATTGTGAATCATCTGGAATTTTTCATATTCTTTCAGCGGCAAAGGATTTTCTTCATTTTTCTGAGCCGATGAAACAAGGAGCAAAGCCGCGTTTTCAGCATCTAAATATGCTTTCCGCTGTTTGCTTAATTTTTGACGGAGGGCTTCATCGCCTTCACGAAATTCCGGTACGCGCATAATGACTTTCATAGCAGGGACTAAAAATTCCGTCATTACGTCAAGAGTTTGCTTGATGCTGAGTTTGCTTGGATAATCAGAAGCTATTTTTGTAAAAAACTGATTGCGTTCATTTTGAATTTTTGACAATAACTCGTTCAAGCCGTTTAATCTTTCGTCTAAAGACATTCCGATTGAAGGCACGGGCGCGGGATTGCCGTTTATTAATGCCCAGCATTCTGCGATGTAATCAGAAAACGTCATTACAGGAAGAAGATCAACCATACATTTTTCAGCAAAAAGTTTTTTCGCGTCAAAATTTTTATTAAGCGGCAGAATGTCAGGCATACAGCCTAAATTAATAAATAATTTTTCTTCTTCGTCAAAATTAAGCTGCGCCGGAGAATTTTTTGTATTCGCATCAACTATTGCGAAAAGGATTTCCCAATATGAGGCTGCCATATCGTTCCAGACTTTTTGAGCTTGAACTCTGTCATCGCTCGTGCCGGACTCCAGTAGCTGAAAATATTTTCCTGATGTTCCTTCAAGTTTTTTTACAGCTTCTTGAACCTCAGGAACATCTTTCCATTTTGAAAATGCCATTATAAAATTTTTCCTCCCCGAATTTTAATAGCATGATATTAACACGAAAAAAAAATAGCAGATTGCTGTCTATTCGCGAAAAAAATTAAGCGCGGCAAACGCTGTCAAAGCTCCTAAAGAAATTTCAACATCGGCAATATTGAAATTAATTTCAATAAAAGAAAATGGTGAAGGAATCCAGTCTGTTACGTGTCCCGAAAAAAATCTTTCAAGAAAATTCGACAACGCCCCGCCTGACATTATCGAAAGTCCGAGACGCGCATAAAAATTCATTTTAACGAAAAAGCATACAAAAATTAAAACAGCGCAGGATATTCCGGAAAAGATTAAAATAAATTCAGGCGAGTTTGAAAAAATGCTGAAAGCTGCGCCGGTGTTATATGTGAAAGTCAAAGATTCAGCGAATAAAATTTTTGCAGCCTGTTCGAGCATTACGCAGAAAAATATAACCGCGGAATTAAAAGTTAAAAAATTTTTCTTACGAACGCAAAGCACTTCCTAACTCCTGAGTTCTAATCGTCTTTTTATCTCTTTTGCAACGCCGTCATTGTCGCAGTCATCTGTTACGAAGTCAGCAACATCTAAAAGTTTCCTGCACGAATTTTTCATCGCGACCCCAACTCCGGCAGCCTGAATCATACTCAGGTCGTTCGAGCCGTCTCCGAATGACATTGTGTCTTCGATTGGAATTTTGAGATATTCAGCCAGAAATTTCAGCCCGTTGCCTTTGTTCGCGCCGCTGTCATTGACCTCAATGTTGTTTGATATTGACGTTGTGAAAATATTTTTCGGGAATACAACCGGCAAGGATTTTAACAAATTTTCGCGAAGTTTTTTGTCAAGCGTGTAAATCTGCATTTTCTGAACTCCGTTTGAATTTTTGATTTTTTCCTGAAAGTCATCAACAGGTTTACGGAAGTCAGAAACTATTTTTGTCTGCCATTCGCCGATCATAAAATCAGGAATTTTTTCGTAGTATCTGCGCTCCATGTAACCCTGACCGTCAATAACGCAATCGTAAATTATGCCTGGAATATCATCAAAGACTTCCGATAATTTCAAGGCACGTTCGGGAGGAATTTCAAATTTTGCGAGAGATTTTGAATTTTTCACATCGAAAACTTCTGCTCCGTTGAGAGTCAGCGCGTAATTTATAAAATTCAGATTTCTTACGCATTCGGGGATAACGTTCCAAAATCTTCCGGTTGCTGGAACAAGTTCAATCCCTTCAGCCGCAGCCTTTTCCAAAATTTCACGGGTTGCTGGCGTGATTTCCTTTTTTGAATTTAACAACGTTCCATCAAGATCAAACGAGATTAATTTTATCATTTACCATAGCCTCAGATGAATTTGTTAAAAATATTATATACAACGCCGCAAGCCTCACCGCACGGAGATACTGTTCCATGAAGCGCGGGAGTTTTTGTTAAAAGCACGTTCTGAAAAGCTGTTCCCGTTTCTTTCAGAACCCGAACGTCCGTGAAACCGAGCTGTCCGAGGACTGCTTTATTTTCTTCGTTCTGTGTAATTTTTTCACGATTCTATCACAGTTTCTGCTGAATTTTCGGCGCGTTCTGCGGCAAAACGGATTGCAGCTCTGTTATAATTTTCAGATTAAATAACACAAAAGGCGGAGTTTTTTTATGAACAGAAACAATGAAGTTCCGGAAAGAAATTCAATCCCGGAGGAATCAAAATGGAATCTCGAAGCAATTTACAAAAATTTTGATGAATGGCAGGACGCTTTCAATATCACAAAAGACAAAATCGAAGCTCTGAAAAATTATTCCGGCAAACTCGGCGAAGGTTCAGCTGAACTGCTCGCGTTCATTAAAGATGATGAAGCCGTATCGCTGGAGCTTAACAAACTCTATGTTTACGCAAATATGAAAAGCCATGAAGATCTGCGCGAATCCAAGCCTATGGAGCTTGCGGGGCTTGCCGAAAATCTTCTCGTGAAATATTTCGCGGCGGTTTCGTTTTTCGAGCCGGAACTTCTTTCGCTCTCTGACGATTATATAAATTCATGTATCAAAAACGAAGATAATCTTACACAATATAAATTTTTCTTTATAAAATTGCTGCGGAAACGTGAACATATCCTTTCAAGCGAGATGGAAAAATTTTTAGCTGAAGCCGGAGATTTGTCTTCAACTCCCGAAAACGCTTTCACTCTTTTGACGGACGCGGATATGAAATTTCCCGACATCATCGACGAAAACGGAAATAAATCCGAACTCACCGAGGAACGCTGGTACAGATTCAGCCGCAGCAAAAACCGCGAAGTCCGAAAAAATGCTTTCATCGGAATTTACGGGACTTACGAAAAATTTAAAAATTCAATCGGCGCACTATATTACGGCTCTGTCAAAGGCGATGCTTTTTTCTCGAAGGCAAGAAAATATAAAAATTCTCTTGAAAGCGCGTTATTTTTCGAAAACGTTCCCGAGTCTGTTTATGACAACGTTACGGGAACAGCGAAAAAATATTCGTACCTCATGCACAGGCTTGTGAATTTGAGAAAAAAAGTTCTCGGGCTTGATGAATTTCATTTTTATGACTTAAACGTTCCAATCTCGAACGCTCCCGAAGTCGAAATTAAATTCGATGACGCTGTGGAACTCGCATTGAAAGCTCTTGCGCCGCTCGGCGAAGATTACATAAAAAATTTCAAAAAAGGAGTTTCAAGCCGCTGGATTGACGTTTATGAAAATAAAGGCAAACGCAAAGGCGCGTACTCGTGGGGAGCATACGGAACACATCCTTATGTTCTGTTGAATTATGACGGAACTCTGCACGACGTTTTCACACTCGTCCATGAGATGGGACACAGCCTTCACAGTTTTTATTCGCGTGAAAATCAGCCGCAGGTCTATGCCGACTACACGATCCTTTTAGCTGAAGTCGCTTCAACGACAAACGAGGCGCTTTTGCTTGAATATTTATTGAAAAATGCAACGGACAATGAAAATAAAAAATGGCTCTTGAACTATTATTACGACATGGTGAGAACGACTTTCTTCCGTCAGGCGATGTTCGCGGACTTTGAACGCCAGACTCACGAGTATGCTGAAAGCGGAAATGTTTTAACTCCTGACTGGCTTAACGAACTCTGGGAAAAATTAAATTCGCAGTGCTACGGTCCTGAAATGAAGATTGACCCTGAACTCCGCGTTGAATGGGCAAGAATCCCACATTTTTATTCAGCGTTTTATGTTTACAAATATTCAACGGGCTTCACAGCGGCAAATGCGTTTGCTTCGGCAATCCTCAGCCATGAAGACGAAGCTGTCGAACACTATCTGCAATTTCTCAAAAGCGGCGGCAGTGATTACTCTCTGAACATTTTAAGACGTGCCGGAGTTGATTTGACGAGTTCAGAACCTTTTGAACGCACAATGAAATTTTTTGAGGAAAGGCTTAACGAAGGTTTCAGAGAATGGGAAGCCGAAATATAATTAAAACAGCGTTTGTAACGGGAAAAATTCTTTTCTGTTGCGCTATAATTAATCCAAAATTCTGAGAGGTGAGATTTTTTTGTTCTCGTTCAATTTTGGAAAAATCAAAGATTATATTATGAAATTCATCAAGCCTTCGTTATATCTCGGCGGCTTTGATTATTTTTTAAGGCTCTGGAAAGACTCCGATGCAAAAGACAGAGGCATTTTGATTTTGATGTTTACTCCGATGTTTTTCTGTCTTGCGGGGTTAATCTTCAGCATTATATATTTCGTACTTTTCGTTTTGCCTTCATATTTATTCACGTTCATAGGCTGGGGACTGCTCACTGCGCTGTTCGGGGCGGGAGGAAAATATTTTTACACCCATCTTACGAACAGAGAAACGTCGGAGCGCGGAACGCCTGAATTTGTTGATGTTGAAATAGTCGCAGGCGAAGAAGAGGAACAGGAAAGAGCCGAACGAAAATATTCACGCAGAAAATTCAACTCAGATGCAGACGCAAAATGACTCAGGGAAACTCGTTCGGTTCAGCATCACAGTCCCTGAAGATTTACTGAACGAATTTGAAAGCGAATATTACTCTGAGAACCGGGAAAACCGCTCTGAAGCAATCAGAAATTTAATGCGGAGTTATGTCGCGAACGAACGGTGGAAAACGGGCAACAAAAAAATTTTTGCGACTGTTTCCATAGTTTATGATCATCATATACCGGAACTCACGGGGAAATTAACGGCGGCTCAGCATGACTGCGGTGAAATTATAATATGCTCGACACACGTTCACATAAATCATTCGACCTGTCTTGAGTGTGTTATAACAAAAGGGTTTTCAAATGAAATTCAGAAATTTATCGCGGCATTGAAAGATATTCGCGGCATTAAAAGCATTAACGTAAACGTTTCGTCCGAAATTTAAGAGGTGAAAAAAAACAATGAAATTAAAATCAAAATTCAGAAAAGCTGAAACTCTTGCTGAAGCTGTCGTGGCGATTGCTGTTTTTGGAATATTTCTGCTTGGACTTACGGATTTTATGGCGGCTCAGATAAATTATGTCGCGAGAACTCATTACAGGGACGAACTTATCAACAAGGCAATGATACTTCAAGCCAACGATGTTTTTAATGAAATAAGACTTAACTCTGATAAATTCACAAAAGATTTTACATCGGGCGATAATTATGCGTGGAGTAACGATAAGAAAATTTTGACAGTCAAAGACATAAAAGTCCAAGGCAACGACGGCGTTGGAGAATTACAGTTTGCTCTGCCGTGAAAATTAAAAAATTTTCGGAGTCAGAAAAAATTCCCAACTCCTTACTCCTGACCCCTCACTCTAAACAGATTTCTGAACGGGTTTTCTTCCGCTCCTGTAAATTCCCATGACGGCTTCGACAAGTTTATAAACATCGGGCTTGAGAACGTGAATAATTTTCAAAGATTCAGCGCGTTCAAGAAGATCTTTCACCATAATCGAAGAAAATAAAATTACAGGCATCTCAGCTGTCCTCGAATCCTGACGCAGAGTTTCAACAAGGCTCAGTCCGTCCAACAGTGGCATCTCAATATCAGACACAAGCAAATCGAAATTTTCTCCCTGATCAAGCAAAAGTTTCCGCGCTTCAACTCCGTCTTTAACGGGATATATGCTCGTGAAGCCGGACTGTTTCAAAACATCGCAGGTCTGCTGGCGCAGCAGCGGCGAGTCATCAGCGACAAGAATATGAAAATCTTCAACGTGTCCGATCTGTTCCTGATAATTATTTAATTTTGTCTGGTCGAACATATGTTCCGCAACGGCAGGCGCAGTCTCCTGAATGATTGCCTCGTAGTCGAGAAGCAAAATATTCCGTTCATCGCGCTTGATGATATATAAAACCCATTTTAATGAAACCCCGCGCATTTTTGAAGAGTCAAGATCTTCGGCGTTCACCTGACGTATTCTTTCAACGCCGTCAACGAGGAAGCCGAGTTTTATATCATTAAATTCAACGACCATAACCTTCGTAAGGTGCATCGGAACGTTTGAATGAATACCGAGGAATATTCTTAAATCTATCAAAGGCAGCAGAGCATCGCGCAGTGTCGTTATCCCTACGAAAGACGGAGTTTTTGTCGGTATAGGTCGGCAGCCTGTCCAACGCAAAATCTCCCGTGTTTTGTTTACATTTATTGCGAAAGCGTCCTTGCCAAGCGTAAAGACCACAACTTCCCATTTTCGGCTGGCTGCTTCGACATTTCTTTTTTCTTCCATAATGAAAATTTTGCCTCCCTTTTGAATCTTTATTATATCGAAATTATATCGAAGTGTTTTTCATAATCTGATCAAAATTTTCATCTCCTTTCTATTTTTATTTTTATTTTTTATTTTTATTTTTTATTTTTATTTTTTATTTTTATTTTTGCAAAAAAAATTTTTATAAAAAATAAAATTCGATTTTTTTTAAGCCGTTCTTAAAATATTATTTTTTATTAAAACTCATTAGATTATAACAAAATCACGCTATAATTTAGCGCGATATGTACTTAAAATAAAATTATAAAAGAAAGGACTGCATATTTTTGTTGAAATCCAGAAAAATTTTATTATTAATTCTGGCTTTTATGCTCGCTGCAACGTCTGTATCCGCTGCAACACGCTCGAACATGCCGGCGGGAGTTCAGAGTTTCGCTCCTATCGGGACAGTGCAGGACAACGTTTCATTCAGAGCAGTGTTCAGAAATCCTGTTGTGAATAAGAATCAGACAGGCAAAGTCATAACGCCGGAAAATCCGTTGTTCCCGTTTGAAGTCAATCCTCCTTTGCAGCTTGAAGGACGCTGGCAGAACGAAAGAACTTTCACAGCGAAACTGTTATCTCCTCTGCGCAATGCCACAACATACACGGCATCTTTGCGCGATAACCTGAAAGACAGGCGCGGAAACAAAATCGGTCCGGGCACGTTCAGATTTCAGACTGAAGGTCTATCGCCAACTGACGTAAAAGCCTCAATGGGTCGCGACGGCAACGCATATTTCACTTTGAGTTTCAACATGAGAATCGATCCGGCAAGACTCAAAGGCTTTATGAGAATCCTTAACTCCGAAGGACGCGAGATGCCTTATAACATCAACGGCGGTTTGCCCTCACGCGTTATAAGAGTTGCTGTGCCTGTCGAAAAAACTTCATCGAGACAGAGATTTACAGTGAAAATCGCGGCAGGACTGAAATCCGGCGAGGGTGATTTGGGCTTCGAGAAAGATTTTTCTGAAAATGTCGTGCTTGATCCGGAGTTAATAGTTCAAGGGCTTTATCCTGATGAAAATGAAATCCGCGCAACTTTCAACTTCGCTATTGACCCTGTTGCAGCAAAAAGTTTTATCACTATCGAGCCTTCTGTCAGTGATGTAAAATTTTTAACAAGCTGGAGCGATGAAACTGTCGTAATGCGTTCAAGCGAGTTCAAGCCGCGTTCAAGATTCGTCATAACATTCAGAAAGGGATTCCCTTCAAAAGGCGGTCTTGTCCTCAAAGAAGATTATAAACAGGCTGTCATTATGCCCGATTTGGATTCACAGGTCAGTCTTCCGGCTTCGGGAACATATCTGACTGCTCTCGACAAAGGCTTAATCCCCGTTGAACTGCTGAACGTGAAAAAACTTCAGCTCGATTTATGGCGCATGTACGAAAATAATGTGCCTTACGTCCTTCACGGAGATTATGACAATTTCCAGAAAGATATTGCCCATCGTGTTTATACGAATGAACTCGCGCTGAATCTTCCGTTAAATGAAAGAGTCCGCCGCAGCATTCCTCTTGACGAAATGGCAAAAGGCGAACGCGGATTATTTTTGCTGACGGCACGCGACGCTGACAAAGAATGGTGGGACGAAGCAACTCAGATGGTCAATCTCAGCGATATGGGCGTTACCGCAAGACTTTGGGAAGATGCCATTCTCCTTTGGGTCAACAGATTAACGACAGCTGGAGGTATCGGCGCGGCAAAAGTAAAAATTTTCTCCGACAAAAAACAGCTTCTTGCTGAAGGCGAAACCAACATGGGCGGAATTTTTTATTACGAAGTCCCCGACGGTAAAACGTGGTCGAAAGAAAATCAGCCTGATGTTGCTGTAATTTCAAAGACAAACGCTGACGGTGCAACAGATTTAACATATGTTCAGCTCACGAGAAATTTATTAAACCGCGAAATTTTTGACACAGCCGGACGTGAATGGCTTCGTTCGGGCTATGACGCTGTGATTTTCTCGCCACGCGACATTTACAGAACCGGCGAATCTGCCGTATTCAAGGCTGTTGTACGCAACGCAAATCTTTCAACACCTGAGGCATTCCCTGTCCTGTTCATCGTACGCGACACTCTTGGACGCAAAGTCAAACAGGAATCTATCACCCTCAACGCGAAAGGTAGCGCAGTAGCAGAGCTTAATCTTCCGTCAAACGCATTGACAGGACTTTGGACAGCTTCACTCGCAATTCCCGGCAACGAGGACAAACCGATAGCGTTTTATAATTT
>CAJODX010000030.1 GCA_905233295.1 uncultured Synergistales bacterium
ATTTGCGCGGTGGGCGTTTGAAAAATTCAAAGGCGTTGAAGACAAACTCGGAACTCAAATGCGTGCTGTCGGTGAAGTGATGAGCATCGGGAAAAATTTCAAAGAGGCTTTGCAGAAGGCTGTGCGTTCGCTTGAAAAAGACCGCTACGGGCTTGGCTTCGTGAAAAATTTTAACAGTCTTTCAAAAACGGAACTTTTAAAGCTGCTTGAATATCCGAACAGTGAAAGATATTTCATTATTTATGAAGCATTACGTAAAGGCGCAACCGTCGAAGAAATTTTCAATCTTACGCACGTTAAGGAATATTTCCTGAAACAGATTAAAGAACTCGTTGACGAAGAAGAAAAAATTTTGAAATTCAAAGGCACTCTTCCTCCCGATGAAATTCTTGTGCAGGCAAAACGCGACGGCTTCAGCGACAAATATCTCGCGAAAATTCTCGGCATTCCCGAAGATTCTCTCAGAGAAAAACGCGAAAATCTTAACGTCAATGAAACATGGAGCGCGGTTCACGTCAGCGGCACTGAAAACGGAGCGTATTACTATTCAAGCTACAACGCCCCCGACGCTGTGAATAAAATTTCCGGCAACAAAAAAATTATGATTCTCGGTGGCGGACCGAACAGAATCGGACAGGGGATTGAATTTGATTACTGTTGCGTTCACGCGGCGCAGTCGTTAAAAAAACTCGGCTTTGAAACTATAATGGTCAACTGCAATCCCGAAACAGTTTCGACAGACTACGACACATCGGATAAATTATATTTTGAGCCGCTGACACTCGAAGACGTTCTGAGCATTTACAGAGCCGAAAAACCTCTGGGAGTTATTGCACAGTTCGGAGGTCAGACACCTTTGAACATTGCTTCGGAGCTTGAAAAAAACGGCGTGAAAATTCTCGGGACTTCGCCGGAAATTATTGACTTGGCTGAAGACAGAGGAAGATTCAAAAATGTTATGGACAAACTTGGAATCCCTATGCCGGAGTCAGGCACAGCGTCAAATTTTGACGAGGCAAAGGCAATCGCGGATAAAATCGGCTATCCTGTAATGGTAAGACCTTCATATGTTCTCGGCGGTCGCGGAATGGAAATTGTTTACGATGAAGAAAGTCTTGCGCGTTACGTCAAAGCTGCTGTCGGTGTAACGCCTGACAGACCGATTTTGATTGACAGATTTTTGAATCACGCGCTTGAATGTGAAGCTGACGCGATTTGCGATGGAACTCATGCGTATGTTCCGGCTGTAATGGAACATATCGAACTCGCAGGGATTCATTCGGGGGATTCTGCGTGTGTTTTGCCTTCCAGAAACATAAAACCCGAAGCTCTGGCAACGATTAAAGAATACACGCGGAAAATCGCCGAAGCCATGCACGTTGTAGGATTGATGAATATTCAATACGCGATTGAAAATGAAAAAGTTTTCGTTCTCGAAGCAAATCCGAGAGCATCAAGAACTGTTCCGCTCGTTTCAAAAGTCTGCGGAATAAAAATGGTGCCGCTCGCTGTTGAAGCCGTTACACGTGAACTCACCGGAAAAATTTCGCCTCTTGAAAAGCTTGGCGAGAAAAAAATTCCATATTACGGAGTCAAAGAAGCTGTTTTCCCGTTCAACATGTTCCAAGAGGTTGACCCCGTGTTAGGTCCTGAGATGAGGAGTACCGGCGAAGTCCTCGGGCTTGCGTTTGAACCCGGCGAAGCGTTTTTCAAAGCCGAGGAAGCCGCAAATTCAAAACTTCCGCTGTCGGGAAATGTTTTAATGTCAATCAGCGACAAAGACAAACACGAAATTTTAAAAATTGCGGAGAAATTCATCTCTGAAGGATTTAAAATTTTCGCGACTGAAGGTACGTATGAGTTTCTGAAAAATTCCGGCATAGCATGTGAAAAAGTCGGCAGTGAACGCCCGAACGCAGCTGACAGGATCATTAACGGTCAGATTCAGCTTGTTGTGAATACGCCGCGCGAAAAAGCTTTGACGAACACAGGTTCAATGTTACGCCGCAGCGCAGTTAAAGCCGGAGTTCCTTACATTACGACAGCCGCAGGAGCAGAAGCCGCAGCAAAAGGCATTGAAGCTGTAAAAAAACACGCGCCGGATTCTCTGAAATCTCTTCAGGAATGGCACGCGATGATTGAAAATTAAAATTTTAAAGCCGTCGTTTTTTAATGGCGGCTTTTTCTTTTGCAAATTTAAAATTTCAAGCTTCAAGCTTCAAGCTTCAAGCTTAAAGTTTAAAAAAGATAAAGATTGTTCGATTCTATATATATCTCAACGAGATGCGGGACTAAAAATCTTATGCCGCGTTTGTTTCGGATACGTTCGCGGATTTCTGTGCTTGAAATTGCAAACTGCGGAATTTCAATATATTTTAATTTGTCTTTTATAAAATCCGGCAGCTTTTCTATTCCCCTGACCGAATACCCCGGTCTTCTCGCAGTTACAAGAGTGCAAAGTTCGGGAATTTTTTCAAACTCATACCACGATGTTATAGATAACATAGCGTCAAGTCCCGTTATGAAATATAAATCTTCGGGGTTAATGCCGGATTTTATGAACTCCTGTAACGTATCAACAGTGTGAGTTTCTTCGGTGCGGTCGATTTCGATTCTTGATACGGAATATTCAGTTACGCCTGCAGTGGCAAGAAGAGTCATCGCGTATCTGTCTTCAGCTGAAGCGATTTTCTGAGCGCGTTTATACGGAGGATCACCCGTCGGAACGAAAATTAATCTGTCGATCCCTAAATTTATTCTTGCTTCTTCGGCGGCGAGCAGATGTCCGTAATGTATCGGGTCAAACGTGCCGCCCATTATTCCTGTTTTCATAGCTTTTATTTTTTAAGTTACGATTTCGGGTTCAAAATCAAATTCGATTTCACCTATATAAACTTTATCGCCTTCACGCGCCCCTGCGGCTTCGAGAGCTTCTTCAACGTTGAGGGATTTCAATAAACGCGAAAATTTCTGCAAAGCGTCTTCGTGTTCAAAATTAATTCTTGAAACGGATTTTTCAAAATTTTCATGTTCAACACGGAAGCTTCCGTCAGCCTGTCTGATAATCTGAACGGGAGCATGTGATGCCTTTCGGGAAAATTTTTTCGGCGTGAGTTCGATTAATTCATTTGCATCGTAATCGAGTTTCACAGCCGGAGTTTTTCGGACTAAAGCCGCGATATTTTTTATCAGTTCGGGAATGTTTTCGCCCGTCAGCGCACTGACAGCAATGTAAGACGCTGAAATTTTTTCCGCTTCAGCCTTCAGAATTTCTGAATTTTCTTCAGTGCCTTCGATGTCAGTTTTGTTCCCGATTACAATGCATGGACGTGAAGCCAAGTCCGCTCCGTATTCTTTAAATTCGTTTATGAGTGCGTGAAATGTTTCGGCGGGATTTTTTTGCGACAGATCTATGACGTGAAGCAAAATCCTTGTGCGTTCAACGTGCCTCAGAAATTGCAAGCCAAGTCCTTTGCCTTCGTGAGCGCCTTCGATAAGTCCGGGCAAATCCGCGATGACGACTTTAGCATCATCAACGGCAAGAACTCCGAGATTCGGTGAAAGAGTTGTGAAAGGGTAGCCTGCGATTTTAGGTTTTGCTCCGCTGATAGCTGCGAGTATGCTGGATTTTCCGGCGTTTGGGAAACCTGCAAGTCCGACATCGGCGATTAATTTTAATTCGAGAATTAAATTTTTTTCTTCACCCGGATCGCCTTTCTCTGCAAATTTCGGAGCGCGTCTTGATGATGTAGCAAAATGTGAATTTCCTCTGCCGCCGCGTCCGCCGTGAGCCGCAATAAAATTTTGTCCGGGTTCAACGAGGTCAGCAAGAATATTCCCGTCAGAATCTTTTATTAAAGTCCCGCACGGTACGAAAATTTTCAAATCTTCGCCGTTAGCTCCCGTCCGCATTGCGCCTGAGCCGTGTCCTGCGTGTCCTGCCTGAAAACGTTTATCATATTCAAAGTCCGCGAGCGTTACGATACCTCCGACAGCTTCGATGATTACATCGCCGCCTTTGCCTCCGTCAGCACCGTCAGGACCGCCCTTGGGTACGAATTTTTCGCGCCGGAAACTTAAAGCTCCGTTGCCGCCGCGTCCAGCCTTTACAAAAATTTCTGCAATATCTACAAATTTCATTTAAAATTTAAAAAAAAGTTAAAAAAATTTGCCCCCTTGCAGGGGCATTAACAAACTTAAAATTACTCAGCTGTCTCGGGAATGACCGAAACAAATTTTCTTGAACGGCTCGTGTGATAGTCAACCTTACCGGGGACAAGCGCGAATAATGTAAAGTCGCGTCCCTGTCCGACATGTTTGCCCGGATGGACTCTTGTGCCGCACTGACGAACCAAAATGCTTCCGGCACTGACTGTCTGTCCTGCGAAAACTTTAATTCCGCGATACTTGGGCTGGCTGTCGCGTCCGTTGGTGGAGCTTCCCTGACCTTTTTTGTGCGCAAAAAACTGTAAATCAAAACTAAATTTCATTGTTTAACTTCCTCCGTGTTAATTTTCACGTAACCGGCATTATCAGCGGCAATAATTTTCAGAGATTCCGCAACAGTCTTAACGAGCAGCGAAATTTTTTCGGAATATTTTTTCTGCCACGAAATTTTTATCAAAGGTATTTCGTCATTAATCTGAATTACAAGACTGTTGAGCCTTGCAACGTCAGACAGCCCCAACATTAAAGACTGCATAAGAACGCTGACGGCGGCACAGATTATATCGCTGCCCCTGTCGGCATAATTTGAATGTCCTTTGCTTTCAATCCCGGTTAATTTTTTGTCCTGATAGAAAAGAGTGATTTCGATCAAGGCTTCTTATGCTTCGATATTTCTGATTACGACTTCAGTGAAATACTGGCGATGTCCGCGCATTTTGCGGATATTTTTCTTGCTCTTGTATTTGAATACGAGAACTTTATCGGCTCTTGCCTGTTTGATGATTTCAGCCGTAACTCTTGCGCCGGTTATATAAGGATCGCCGAATTTTGTTTCAGTGCCTTCGCCGCCGATCGCGAGAATTTTGTCGAAAATAATTTCGGTGCTTGTTTCGCCGTGAAGTTTTTCGACTCTGAATTTATCGCCGACACTTGCGCGATACTGTTTGCCGCCTGTTTCGATTACTGCGTACATAAAAATTTTTCCTCCTTACGCTGAAAAAAGGCTCACGAAAATTTTTTGTGATTTTTTGCCCTTCTCAAGCGCGAATTAAATGCAACGAAATTATAACAGAATTTCCGCAATAACAAATTATTTTAATTTTCATTTTCATGCAAAAACGGGAACTTCCATCGGATAATTTCCATCAAAACACGCCTTGCAGTACAAATCTTCACCGCAGACTTCACGCAGACTTTCTTCACTCAGATACGTGAGGGAATCCGCTCCCATATATTCGCAGATTTCTTCCGAAGATTTCTGAACAGCGATTAATTTTTCCCTGTGCGGCGTGTCAATTCCGAAATAACACGAAAATTTTACTTCAGGCGATGCCGCGCAGACGTGAATCTCTTTTGCTCCTGCATCACGCAGATGTTTCACGATTCGTCTTAAAGTCGTGCCGCGGACTATTGAATCATCAATGAGAATTAATCTTTTATTTTCAATATTGTGTTTTATGGTGGCGAGTTTTATTCTCACTGCATCATCGCGCATTTCCTGAACAGGCAGAATGAAAGTCCGTCCCATGTATTTGTTTTTGATTAATCCTTCTCCGTAAGGAATCCCCGAAGCTTCAGCATAGCCGATAGCAGCAGGTATTCCAGAGTCAGGAACAGCCATAACGACATCGGCTTCGATTTTTCTCTGTTTCGCCAGCATCATTCCGCAGCGTCTTCGGAACTCATAAACGCTCACACCGTCAACAATGCTGTCGGGTCTTGCAAAATAAACGAGTTCAAAAACACAGAGATTTTTTTTGCATATGCACGAAGGCGGAATACTCTTCAAACCGTCTTTGTCAATGATGACGATTTCTCCCGGCTGAATATCGCGGACAAATTCAGCGTCAAGGGCTTCAAGTGCGCAGGTTTCAGACGCAAGAACCCATCCCGAATCATTCGAGAGCTTGCCTATACACAAAGGGTGAAGTCCGTAAGGGTCGCGGACTCCGATTAATTTATCTCCTATCGTGATGACGAGAACATACGCGCCTTTAATCAAACTCATCGCGTTTTTGATTCCGCCTTCAATGCCGCGTGAACCGTGCTGGCAAATCAAATTCAAGATTGACTCCGAGTCGCTTGTCGTGTGAAAGATAACACCCTCGTCCGTAAGCATTTCGCGGAGACTGTCAGCATTTACTAAATTTCCGTTGTGAGCCAGAGCGATTTCGCCGAGCCTACACGATGCTGCCAAAGGCTGTGCGCTTCTGACACTGGCATCTCCTGCCGTTGAATATCGAACGTGCCCTATGGCGATATTGCCGGGAAAATCTGCGAATGTTTCACCTCGAAAAACTTCGCCTGCAAGTCCAAGACCTTTTCTTAATTCCATTACAGCGTGATTGTTCGCGGCTATTCCTGCGCTCTCCTGACCTCTGTGCTGCAAGGCATAAAGACCGTAATAAACAAGATGAGCAGCGTTTTGATTTTCACCGCTGCAATATACCCCGATCACTCCGCACTCCTCGTGAATTTCTTCTGACATGTTTTTTTAAAATTATTTTGAATTTATTCTCTTGAAAATTTCCTGATAAGCTTCTTCGACTCCGCCTAAATCTCTTCTGAATCTGTCTTTGTCAAGTTTTTCGTTTGTTTTTGCATCCCAGAATCTGCATGTGTCAGGCGAGATTTCGTCAGCTAAAATTATTTCGCCGTCCGGAAGTCTTCCAGCCTCGATTTTGAAGTCGATTAATTTAACTCCGATGCCTGCGAAAAATTCTTTGAGAACATCATTGACTTTGTAAGCAAGATTTTTAATGTCCTCAAGCTCTTTTTCAGTGGCAACACCAAGCGCGATGATATGCGAGTCGTTGATTAACGGATCATTGAGAGCGTCATTTTTCAACGAAAATTCAAGTGTCGGACATTTGAGAGCCGTGCCTTCCTCAACGCCGTAACGTTTTGAGAATGATCCCGCGGCAACGTTCCTGATGATGATTTCAAGCGGAACGATTTTCACGGCTTTAACGACTGTTTCGCGGTCGCTGAGCTGTTCAACAAAATGAGTTTTAACTCCGTTTTTTTCGAGCATGGCGAACATTAAATTGCTCATCTTGTTGTTGATAACGCCTTTGCCTTCGATAGTGCCGTGTTTCAGACCGTTGAAAGCTGTTGCGTCATCTTTGTATTCAACGATGTAAAAATCCGAGCTGTCTGTGGCGAAAACTTTTTTTGCCTTGCCTTCATAAATCTGATTTAATTTTTTAAGATTACTCATAAAAATTTTTCTCTCCTTAAAAATTTTAAGATTTGAATTTTATTCTTTCACGAAGATTTAATATCATATCGCTCATTCCAATGACTATCAGCCAAGCCCAAAAGAACGGAATGAAAAGTATAACGCAGATAAAAATTTTTGCGGCGCGTTTCAGTTTGAAGCCGTCCATAATCCAGACTGACATTGACAGCCCCTGAATGAACATGAAAACGTTTATGACGATTTGCAGATTCATCAAAAAGACAGCACCGTCAAACCATGTTTCAGTGTCTATGAAATAACTGAAAACAAGACTCAAAACTCCCGTAATAAACACTGACAAAGGAAAACGCCACATCTTGAACTCCGGAAGAGCGGGCGGAAAATTTTTTGAATCAGGCGAAAATTTCTTAACGTACCTTCCGCAGAGTGAATAAACTAAAAAAGATTCAACACCTGCGTAAACCGTCAAAAATGTTGGAATCAAATACGGAAAAAATGCGAGAATCTGCCGCACAGACTGCTGAAGCTCGGGATTATCGCCGTAGAGTTCCTGTATAGTCTGAGCCATCTGCGCAGCGTCAGGCATTAAAATATTTTTTCCCGTGAAAAAATAAAATGTTGCCAACAGGATCGTTTTGAAAATTATCGAAGTTCCGGCGCATATTAAAAAACTTTCGGGCGCGGAAAATTTTTTGACCTCTTTAATATCCGCACGCGATACAGAATATACACTCGCAGCAACAGGAGCGCAGCCTATCAGAAAATACACCGCCATCACCGGCGAAAAAATTATAAAGATCGTAATCTCGATCATTATTTCGGCGATGCTCATCCGTTTCTGACCTTCAAGACAGCCGTATACCGCAAGAGGCAAAGGACAGAGCATCAACCCGGCGAATCCTAAAACAGGCAAAAAAAACCCTGCGAATATCAGGGCTGATGTGATTAACACGCAGGGAATTATTTTTTTCATATTTCAATCTACGCCGTTGAAAGGCGATTTAATCAAGCGAATAAGGCAGAAGAGCCATATATCTTGCGCGTTTGATTGCTTCGGTCAAAAGACGCTGATGTTTTGCGCAGTTGCCTGTAACGCGGCGCGGAATAATTTTTCCTCTCTCGCTGATATACTTGCGGAGCTTTTCAACATCTTTGTAATCTACATGCTCCTGTTTTTCAACGCAGTAATAGCAAAATTTCGGTCTGCGTCTTGAATTTCTGTTACGAAGTCCGCCGCCGTTTGCTCCGTTGCGCACTGGTGCGCCCGGTTTGCTTTCGCGCGTGGTATTTTCACGTTCGTTCATTTCTGTAAAAACTTCCTCTCTCTTAACTCTTAACTAAAACGGAATGTCGCTGGCATCTTCGCCGCCAAGAAAACTCGGTTCAAAACCTCCGAAGCCGCTTTCGCCGATACTCTTGCCGAAACTTTCATCGACAGGCGGTGTTGCCGGATCAAAAGCCGGTGGCTGACTGTAATTGCTTGCGTCATTGCTGCTCTGACGGGCTGGCTGGTAAGAATTGCCTCTATTCCATTGAGAACTTCCTGAATTTTGGGAATTTCCCCCGCTTAAGAACATGACGTTGCTCGCAACTACTTCGGTGCTGTATCTTTTGCCTGAACCGTCTCTTGCTTCGTAGCTGCTCGTCTGAAGCCGACCTTCGATTAAAACAGCGCTTCCTTTTTTGAGATATTTTCCGCAGTTTTCCGCCTGCGCTCCCCATACTACAACGTTTACGTATTCTGTGCTTTCCTGAATTTCGCCGTTTTCATTACGTCTTGCGGAGTTAATTGCAACGCTGAATCTGGCGTATGTGTTTTTGTTTACAGTAACACGTACATCGGGGTCGCGGGTCAGATTGCCTGCAATAATTACACGATTAAAACCTCTCATCGCAAAAAACCTCCTGCCTTGAATTAATCAAGAACAATCACAAGCTGACGGTACACATTTGCACGCAGACCCAGCACACGGCGAAGCTCAAAGGTCTGTGCCGGTTCAAGCTCAAAGTTGAACAGAACATAATAACCTTCTGTTTGTTTGCGAATGGGATAAGCGAGGGTCTTTTTGCCCCACGCATCTGTTTTTGACACAGTGCCGCCGAGATTTTTCAGAAGCTCTTCGATTTTGGAAATTTCCTCGCTCTGGTTTTCGGTTGTTGCGTCAAGAATAACAAGCATTTCATATTTACGCACTCTCTACACCTCCTCCCTGTGGTCTTTGGTCTTCCGTTTGTGCGTTGTCCCGGAAGACAGGGCTTG
>CAJODX010000031.1:0-7656 GCA_905233295.1 uncultured Synergistales bacterium
GTCGTTATACGCGGCTGAGTTAAATCCTTTCGATGAAACCGTAAGAATTTTGGAACGCTGGACAGCGGCTCACTGGGGACAGGACTGTTTTGTATGGGTTGTGCATTATCCTGCGGAGCTTACGGACGCGTGGGTCGAATCCGAAGCTTTAAGGTCGGGCATGAGCGATTCTGAACGCGAAAATTTCAGAAAAAATTTTATTTCGGAACTGAAACTCGATGAAGCCGAAACTTTTCTGCTGAGCGTTTATTCTTTCGGAATGCGCCCTGTGAATATTTCGCCGGTCAGTGAAAATGTTGCGCTCATATCTGCGTCAGGCGAACGTATCAAGCCCGTTAAATATGATTCCGCGCTCGATTATCCTGCCGGAGGGGTTGTTCAGGGACTTGTGTTTTTCCCGAAACAGACAAACAAAGATTACGCCATAGCCTTAAAGGGAATGAGTCCAAGCGAAAGAATTTTTTCGTTCGCTCCTGTTGAAACGCCCGCGCCTTCTGAAAAGGGAAATAAAGATTCTGACATTGTTGTCGTGAATCTTCCGAAACGAAAGACGAAGAAGAAAGAACCTGAGCCGGAATTTATTCCGCCTCCGCCGCCCGAAATTCCTGCAAAACCAATCAAACCTCTCTTCGCTGAAAATAACGAATCCGAAGATATGGAAGATTTTGTGAAATCCATCAGGGAACGCAGTGCCGTATCAAAAGATTCGACACCTAAAACGGCGGCAGTGAAAAATTCAAGACTTTCTAACACTGACAGCGTATATTCCAGCCGCGAAACTGTTTTAAGAAAATTTCTGTCGCTGTGGGTTGATTTAAATTCCGTTGAAATGTATGAAATGCTGTCGGAAGGCTCGCAGAAAAATATTTCGCGTGAAAATTTTGCAAAGGCAATAGCCAAAGCTTCAGATTTCCGTGCAAACATTAAAAAAGGCAATTTTAAAATCGACTGGGTAGGCGAGGAACGTGCAAAAGTTATCGCGACACAGAAAACTTTGTTTATAAAGTCTTTAATCTCGAAAACTTTAGGTGTTACGCGTGAAGGTTCATCGTGGAAAATTGTCTGGGATTAAATTTTGAAATGGAGAATAAAAAAATGACAGCAGCGACATTAACCGCACGTGAAGAACCTGAAAATATATTGCCGACATTCGGTAATGCGCAAGATTAAAAATAAAAATCGATGAAACTAAAATTAAAACTCTCGCCGGCAAAAATTTTTATTTTCGCGCTTTTTCTCGGAATTATCGTTCTTGTACGTTATGCAATGCGCGACATGAAACTTGACGTTGATTTACTGCGTGAAAGTTTAATGAGAATGCCGGGGCTTGTAATGGAAAATATTCAGTTTACACGCGAAGTTTCCGGCGATTTGTGGCGCGTGAAAATCCCATATCTTGAACGCGACGGAAATTTATTCAGCGTGAAATCCCTTGACGTTACACGCGAGATAAGCAACGATAACGGCGAATGGAAATTTATCGGCGATGAAGGCATTTACTCTTTAGATAAAAGCGTTGCCAGCGTTCGCGGACTTCACGGAAAACTTGACACGAAAAAAAGGCTCTGGACTCTTGAAAGTCCGAGATTAAACTGGGCGCAGGAAAATAATACTTTTTTCTTTCCTGAAGGACTTATGATCTATGATTCAGAATTTCTTTTGCGGACTCCCGTTGCGAGCATGGATAACTCCGGCGTGATATTATTAGAGCAGGGAGGAGTAATTCAATGGGTAAAACCTGCAGCAAAATAATATTTTTGATTTTGATTTTAATACCGGCTGTTTTCCTGTCTCAGGCTGGAGCTGCTGATTTTGAAGATTATTACATTAACGAATATCAGGAACTCGAAAAGGAAACAACACCGGAAGATCGAGTTACTCTGAACGCAGACAGAGTTTCTTTCAACGACGAGACAGGGCACGCTCTCGCCGAGGGTAATGCTGTTCTGACTTACAGAGATATTTCCATAATGGCTGAACGTCTCGACTATGACGCTGACACTCAAAAAGTTCAGGCTATGCCAATGCCGGAGCAGCAGGTTCTGATAACAAACGGCGAACGGACAATAAAAGGCGATAATTTAGTTTACGACCTGAACACAAGAGAAGGTGTTCTGAACGGTGCCAACACTGTCGTGCCTGTCGGCGAAGATGGCGGAGTTCTTTATGTTTACGGCGATGAAATTGACGTGATGCCTTGGGAGCTTGCGCAGGAAAGAAAACTCGTGAAAGGTTCGCCCGAAGAATATTTAATTGAATGGAGAAACGTTGTCCTTACGACATGTGCGCTTGACCATCCGCATTACAGGCTTGAAGCTAAGAAAATTCATTTTATTCCCGGCAAAAAACTCGTGGCGAAAAGACCGCGCGTATATTTGGGAAATAAATATTTATTCACGTCTCCTCTTGACTATGTTGTGCAGCTGAAAAGGCGTGCTGTAACATATTCATTCCTGCCGTATTTTCAGCGCAGCGACTCCCGCGGCATAGGCATGGGCATCACAGGCTCAATCGGCTGGGACACCGGCAACGCTTCAGTCGGTGTCGCGTGGGCGAGCAAGACCGGCTGGGAAACTTTACTTGAAGTCGAACAGGATTTAGGCAGCAACCTTACATTAAAAGTCGGTACTGAACATTCGTGGGACGATGAATGGAACGAAAGAGTCTGGCGTCCTTATGCCTCTCTGACGTATGCATACAATGGATGGAGTTCTGTTTTAAAATGGTCAAAAAATGAATATATTGAAGATCAGAAAGACACAAAGACAGAATTTAAAGGACGGCTCGAACGTTCGCCCGAATTTGTGATTTCATCACCGTATTTCAGAAGTTCAAAATATTCATGGATGATAATTTCGGCGGCATACGGAAGATTCCGCGAGACAATCTACGGACAGGAAGACGGTCCTTCAATTATCCGTTACGGATTCGGTTTCAGAAATTATTTCGAGCATATGATTCACGAACACGGCAATGTCGAATTGTTTTCAAACACTCAGGGGAACGTTTGGTTTTATGACAGCGGGGATGCTGACCATGAAATGCTGAGAAGTTTCACGGGACTGCGTTATAATTTCGGTTCAGTCGAGCTGGGTACGGCATACGAACGGCAGTATGTCTGGGGCGAGAGCGCAATGCACTGGGATCAATATAAAAAACGTAAACGAATCCATCAGAAAGTGAAATTTCCTGTCGGTCGCGAAGTTTATTTAGGTTTTCGCGGCAGTTATGACTTGGACGAATCAATTTTAGACGAAATGTTTTACAGCGTTCAATGGATTACAGACTGTATGGTTTGGGGCTTGCACTACAAAAACGACAGGACTTCCGGCGGCGATGACACTATCGGCTTGTCGCTTGCGATAAAAGCTTTTCCGAACTCTCCGGCATCGCTCGGACAGAAACTTGACGTTGATCCTTTTGAAAGACCTTCAGATATTCCGAAGGATAAAAAATGAATTTAATGAGGTGAAATTTTTATTATGTTATTGTGTTATATTGACGGAAAATTTGTAAAACCTGAAGACGCAAAACTTCCGCTTTCAGATTTGATTATTCAGCGCGGTGTAGGGGTCTTTGAGGCTCTTGCTACGTTTAACCTGAAACCGCTCATGCTCACGCCGCATATGACAAGATTTATAAACAGCGCAAAAAGCACGGGAATCGAAAATATTCCTGATGTTGAGGAAATGAAAAATGTTATTCGCGAAGGCATTGCAAAACTCGGACGTGATGTCCGCGTCAGGACTTTTTTAACGGGCGGCGATGAATTTGACACTGAAAAAGGCGCGTTTTTGAAGCCGAGATTTTTTGCGATTTTTGACGAAGCAGGATATTTAACCGATGAAGAATTTGAAAAAGGCTGGATTCTTGAGCCTGTTACAACGGGACGCAACGATCCTTCAGTCAAGAACGTTGATTATCGAATGACATTCAAACTTCCGGCTGGTGTAAAAGATGTTTTATATTGTCCGGGCGGTGAAATCACGGAATGCGGACACAGCAATTTCTTTCTTGTGTTGAAAGACGGCACTGTCGTAACCGCGCCGCTGTCAAGAGTCCTCAAAGGCACAACAAGAACGGCTGTTCTTGAACTCGCACGTCAGGACGGATTGAAAGTCGAGGAACGTTGCCCGTTATGGTCGGAACTCGCGAGCGACAACGCCGCTGAAGCATTCATCACAGGCAGCATAAAAATGGTCGTGCCTATCGTAAAAGTCGGCGGAATAACATTGAACAACGGCAAGCCCGGCAATGTTACGCGAAGATTGCTTGAGCTTTACAAAAAACATCTTGAACAATGGCTTGAATAAATCAAACAGAAATTAGGGATTTGGAATTAAAATATTCTTAATCATAAATTTCTAATAAAGCGGTAATTTTTAGATTAGATTATATCTCTCAAGCGTTGACATATAAAGATGCGGCATAATAAAATATATCTACTACCGAACGATAAATATTTTTCCGATAATTTTATTTCTCTTAGTGGTTTATGTCACTGGAGTTTGTCGCAGAAGTGAAAAAACGTTTACCGCTTTTGTGTGGATTGAAATTTAATCTGTAATTAAAAAATTTTTTTGGGAGGAATTTTTTCAAATGGAACAGATTCGTTCACTGTCGCAGTTAATCGAAGAAGCCACAAAACTTTGCGCTGAAAAAGGACGCAAGAGAATTTCAGTCGCAATGGCTGAAGACGCAGGTTTGATTTCAGCAATCGAAGAGGCACGTAAAATCGGACTTATTGAAGCCACGCTCGTCGGCAATCCTGACAAAGTTAAAGCCTGTATCGCCGAAGCCGGAGCATCAGAGTCGAGCTACCACATCATTCCCGAAACAAACGAAGCCGCATGCGGTATCGTTGCTGTTACGGAAGTTTCATCAAAACGCGCTGACATTTACATGAAAGGTCAGCTTCATACGGACAATTTCCTTCGCGGAATGCTCAACAAAGAAGTCGGACTTCGCGTCGGCAAACGTGCGATTTCACATTGTTATTTCCATTCAATTCCGGGTTATGACAGAGTTATTTTCATTGCTGACGGTGCATTCAACATGTATCCCGATTTGCCAATGAAAGCCGACATCGTACAGAACACCGTAAACTTTGCACGTTCACTCGGCGTTGAGCTTCCCAAGGTTGCATGTCTCTGCGCGGTCGAAATGGTCAACCCTGCAATGCCCTGCACGCTCGATGCAACGGCACTCGTTCAGATGAACCAGCGCGGACAAATTAAAAACTGCGTTGTTGACGGTCCTCTGGCTCTCGACAATGCGATTGATGAAGAAGCCGCACGCATTAAACACATTAAATCGCCTGTCGCCGGACATGCAGATATTCTCATGGTTCCGCAGATTGAAGTCGGAAACGCGCTTGCGAAGTCAATCAGCTTCTTTGCAAAAGGCAGCGAGACAGCAGGACTCATCATCGGAGCAGCAGCCCCTGTCGTTTTGACAAGCCGTGCAGACTCACCGAGAGCAAAACTTCTTTCGATTGCCGGCGCAGTCATGCTTGCTCATCATCAGGGCTAAAATAAAAACAAAAATAAAACAGAAAGGATCTCCGGCAAATTTGGAGATCCTTTTATTTTTTCGGGAGAAATATAATTTCGGGTTCAGAAATTTTTTCAGTGCAGAGGATTTTTTTTGCGCGTTCAAGAAAATTTTTCGTGTTCGGTTCGCGGAGTGAATCTCTGAAAATTCCGCCGCATTTTTCCACGTCCAGTGAAATTTGCTTCATTAAGGCTTCACGGCTGTCGAAAATTTTTATTCCGCGAATACGTTCGAGAAAAAAAATTAAAATTTCAGAGCCGTAAATATCGCCGCTGAAATCCGTGATGAAAACTTCGGCGCGGGTTTCGTTTACATCTCCGAATGTCGGGTTTTTTCCGACTGATAAAGCTCCACAATGCCATTCGCCGTCAATCAGAACAGCTGTGCAGTAAACTCCGTCAGCCGGAATTATTCTGTTTTTAAGATTTATATTCGCCGTAGGAAAATTCATCGTGCGTCCGCGTGCATTACCGTGAATGACATCGCTGATCATAAAGACTGGATAGCCGAGAATTTTTCTGACTTCGTTTAAATCTCCGGACAAAAATTTTTCGCGCGCCTGAGTGCTGGAATAAAATTTTTTTTCAAATAAATCCAGTTTGAAAATTTTTATTCTCCTGTCATCAATTTTTTCGAGCAGTTCAGCACTGCCGAGTCTTCCGCGTCCGAAATGAAAATCGCTGCCTGCGACAATGCCGTCAACGTGAAAATTTTTTATGAGAATGTCAATAAAATCTTCGGCAGATAAATTTCTGAAAGTTTCATCGAAGTTAAAGACAAAAAATTTCGGGATTTCAAAAATTCTGCTCAAAAATCCGCGCTCTTTCAGCGTGAACATTGTGTGTTTTAAATTCCCAAAATATTCTGAGGGGTGCGGCGAAAATGTTACAATGCCCCAGTCGTTGTTCAAAGAATTTTTGCGGCAGACTTCAAATAATTTTTCGTGCCCTTTATGAAAGCCGTCAAACGAGCCTACTGTTACAAACATTTTTTTAAACTTTCGGTACAATGACTTCGGGCTTGATGTAGTCGTAGCCTGCGTACGTGCCGAAACCGAGAAATTTTTCACCCTCAACGCAGATGAAATTTTTGACCGTAACGCCACGGTGAAATTCTTCAGCGTTCCGCAACAGAATGCTCATTCCGTTCATAAAACTTTTTTCATCACGGGAGCCGACTTTTATTCCAGTGAAATTTTTCGCAAGCTCAGAGAGATTCAAAATTTTATAAATTTCATCATCGGGGCTGTTTGCGTTTTCAACTCTGAAATTTCCGACAACGCTCGAGTTTTTTCACGTGAGCGCCGCAGCCCGTGAGTTTTCCAAGATCGTGAGCAAGACTTCTGATATATGTTCCGCGTCCGCATGAAATTTCAAGTTCAACAGTGCCTTTCTCTTTGCTGAACGGAGCTGAAATTTTTATTTCTCTGAAAAATACGGGGCGCGATTTCATTTCAACGTCCTGTCCAGAACGAGCAAGCTTGTAAGCCGCTTTGCCTTCGATTTTTATCGCCGACACCGCAGGAGGGGTCTGAAGCCTGACGCCTGAGAATGAAAATAAAGAATCGTAAAAAATTTTTTCGTCAAAATTTTCGTATCCTCGTTCAGAAATTTTTTTGCCGGAATAGTCGTAAGTGTCAGTTTCAACTCCGAATTGAATTTCAGCTCTGTAAATTTTCGGCAACGACATTACAAACTCGGAAAGCCGTGTTGCGTGTCCTGCGAGCAGAACGAGAAGCCCCGAAGCCGTAGAGTCAAGAGTGCCGGAATGTCCGACTTTCAAGCCTGCCAGTTTTTTTTTCGCCGCTCCGACACAGAAAGTGCTGCGGATTCCTTCGGGTTTATTTATAAGAATTAACGCATTCATAATATTTTTTCATAATTAAATTTTCAAGTTCGTCCATAGCGTTGTCGATCGGACAGTCAAGTTTTGCACCTGCAGCGCGTTCATGTCCGCCACCGCCTAAAGTGCGCGCAAACTCTCCTGCACCGAAAGGGCTTCCTTCACGTGAACGGATGCTGAGCCTTATATCGCCGTTGGGATATTCTGTTATCGTTGAAATAAATTTCACGCCCCTGATGGTCATAAACATGCTTGAAAGTC
>CAJODX010000031.1:7684-17122 GCA_905233295.1 uncultured Synergistales bacterium
TTCAGGATTGTAATCGCGAAAATATTATCAGGACCGAAAATTTTTACACGCGACATTGCCCTTGACCATAAAAGAAAATCCGCAGGGCTTTTATTCTGAGTGATTAAATCGCTCATTCGGGACGGCTCAACACCAAGGCTGAAGAGTTCCGCAGAAATTTTGTGAGTTCTCTGTGAAGTATTTGAAAACGAAAATCCTCCTGTGTCCGTCCAGATTCCAGTGTAAAGACACTCGGCAATATCAGGCGTTATTTCAAAATTTCCCGCCTGAAAAACTCCATAGAGCATTTCACAGGTTGAAGATGCACTGCCATCAACGCAATTCACCTTTCCGAAATTTGAATTATCTTCGTGATGGTCAATATTGAGTGCGTTGATATTTTTTCCGGTCATGTAGCCTGAAGTGCCGCGCTTTTCGTTTGCACAGTCAAGAAAAACATAAAGGACATCTTCAGCATTAACAAAATCAAAATGTTTACAGATTTCGTGCCCGTCATAGCCTGACAGATACGCATAAGTCTCAGGCAAAATGTCATCTGGATTAGCCCAGCTTACGTTTTTTCCTAAATTTTTCCCTGCTGTGTACAGAGCCGTTGAGGAGCCTACTGCATCGCCGTCAGCCTTAGAATGAGTGAAAATTTTCCATGTTCCGTAAGCCATGAGAGTTTCAGCGGCACGCTTAAATTTGTTCATCATCAATGTTTCCCCTGTTATCTGCGTTGTTCATTCCGAAGCCTAAACTGTGAAGAATTTTATCAATTTTTGCCCCGTAGTCGCTGCTCCTGTCGATGATAAATTCAAGCGCAGGAACACGCCTGAGCTTTATTGACTGTCCAAGCATTCCGCGAATCGCACCTTTGACTTCGTTCAGGTCTTTTAAAATTCCCGGACATTTTCGTGCTTCAAGTGCCGTGAAAAAAACTTTTGCGCGTTCAAGATCTTTTGTGCATTCAACGCCCGTTATGATTGTGCCTTTAATGCTCTCTTTCTGGATTTTGTTTTCGATTATCAAAGCAATTTCGCGCTGAAGCTGTTTGTTGATGCGCGACATTCTTAAATTGCTGCTCATTATTCTAACGTTCTTTTCTCCTCTATGACTTCATAGACTTCCAGAATATCGCCCGGCTCAAAATCCTGATAGCCTTCGAGCGAAATTCCGCAGTCCATTCCGGCTTTGAGTTCGCGCGCTTCATCTTTTTCGTGGCGCAGTGAAGCGATTTTTCCGTCCCATATCACAATACCGTCGCGAATAACTCTGACTTTTGCTGTTCGTTTTACAAGACCTTTCGTAACGTGAGAGCCTGCGATTCGACCGATCTTCGGAATTTTGAAAATCTGGCGGATTTCAACCTCGCCTAAAGTTTCCTCGCGGAGATTAGGCTTCAAAAGTCCTGCCATTGCCGCCTTAACATCATCAATGATGTCATATATAACGTTGTAGATTCTTATCTCAACGCCGTTGAGTTCCGCGACTTTCTTTGCGTTGCCGTCAGGTCTTACGTTAAAGCCAACGATTACGGCGTTTGAAGCTGACGCGAGCATTACATCACTCTCGGCGATTCGTCCGACACCGCGATGAACGATTGAAACTCCGACTTCGTTTGTCGCGAGTTTTTCAAGAACAGCGCAGAGTGCCTCAAGCGACCCCTGAACATCGCATTTTACGACAAGATTCATGTGCGGCAACTGACCTTCCTGAAGGTTTGAATATAAATCTTCAAACGAGGCGCGTTTAATCTCAGCGGCATTTTCACGTTCTTTGAGTTTTGCCTCGTCAAGGGCTGCGCGTGCATCACGTTCGCTCTTAACGACAGTGAAACTTTCACCGGGATTCGGAACATCGCTCAAACCTAAAATTTCAACGGGCGTACTCGGACCGGCGCTCTTTAAGCCTTTGCCTGCCCAGTCGAACAGAGCGCGGGTTTTCCCCCACGTTGAGTTAAACAGGACTATGTCTCCGGCTTTCAGCGTTCCGTCTTTTACAATGACTGTTGCAACGGGACCTTTGCCTTTGTCAAGTCTAGCTTCAATGACAACGCCTTCCGGGGTTGCCTGAGGGTCAGCCTTCAGCTCCTGCATTTCAGCCTCAAGCAAAACGCGTTCAAGCAAATCCGAAACGCCTATGCCCTGTTTTGCTGAAATTTCGACAGCTCCGACATCTCCGCCCCAGCCTTCAACGAAAATTCCGAGTTCAGAAAGCTGCTGGCGGACTCTGTCAGGTTTTGCGCCCTGTTTGTCAATTTTGTTGATTGCAACGACAAGAGGAACTCCGGCGGCTTTAATATGGTCAATAGCCTCTCGTGTCTGCGGCATAACACCGTCATCTGCGCCGATTACAAGGATTACAATATCTGTAACTCCTGCGCCGCGCGCTCTCATTGCTGTGAAAGCCTCATGTCCGGGCGTGTCTAAAAAGACGATGGGCTTACCGTCCTGCATTACGACATACGCTCCGATGTGCTGAGTGATACCTCCGGCTTCGTGTTCTGCTACTGAAGCGTGGCGGATATGGTCAAGCAACGTTGTCTTGCCGTGGTCAACGTGTCCCATGACAGTGATGATCGGAGGACGTTCAACGAGTTTTGTATTTTTGGAGGGCTGAACCTGAGTTTTCTGCGCGGGCTGTTCGTTTTTTGCAGGAGCAGGTGCAGATTTTTGTGGCTGCGGCTGATTTTGTTTCTGAGGTTTCTGCGGCTTCTGAAATTTTTGGCGAGAACGCATGCGTTCCTGTTCCTGTTCTATTTCTAATTCTTTTTCTTCTTCTTTGCTTTCTTTATTTCGCGGCAATTCTTCAGAATTTTTGCTGTCTTTGCGATTCTGAGGTTTTGTCTTTGAACCTTCGGAGCTGTGCTGTTTTTTCTCCTGAGATTTTGCTTCGCTGGCTTCCTTGATTATGTTTTCAACAATCTGAGCCGTTTCTTCATCAATCGAACTTGAATGTGATTTCACAGGTACGTCCAACTGTTGCAAGACGGCTAATAATTCTTTATTGCTCTTATTTAATTTTCTGGCTAAGTCGTAGATTCTTATTTTATCGCTCAAAAGCGTAGCTCCTTCCTTTAATTTTTACAGAGGCAGATAATTTTTTTGGCAAATCCTGAATTAAAAGGCAGCCCCAAAATCTGAACGCTGTCTTTCAATCCCGTTACGTCCGACAACTCTTTTATCGTCATGTCAAGCGGGAGACTCTCACGTGAAGACGCAAATTTTTTTACGCCCTCCGAGGAGTCTTTAGCGAGAATGACTAAAATTTTTTTAGCTCCGGCTTTTTCGATTCTTTCAGAGCCTATCAGCAATTCTCCGGCTTTACGCGCAAGACCGAGAACAGATTTGATTTTCAGATTTTTATTTTCACCTGCGTTTTTTATATTTTCTTCAAGTTCCAGCCAGAAAGATTCATCGATTTCAGCTTTGAGAACACGTTCAAGAATCCCTGTCTTTTTTGCTTTTTCAAGACATTCCGGATCAGGACAGATATAAACGCCGCGTCCGGGAAGTTTTTTTGCAACGTCAATGAAAATTTTTCCTTCAGGACTTTTGACAAGCCGGATTAAATCTTTTTTATCGCTCCTGACCCTGCATACAGAGCATGAACGGACAGGAACGTGTTTGGTGTTTTTCATTTTAGGATTTTCAAGCGTTGAAAACATCGTGGAAAATGTCCTTTAAAGTCGGCATTCTGTCAGGTTCAAGCGTTGTAACGTTGATTTTCCAGCCCGTGAGTTTTGCCGCAAGCTTCACATTCTGCCCGCCTTTGCCTATCGCCAATGACAGCTGATCCTGATACACATAGACCGTAACCTCTTTTTCCTGATCGAGAACAGGCTCGACCTTCGCAACCTGCGCCGGAGACATTGCGTTTTTAATGTAAACCAGCGGATCATTGCTGTAAATCACAGCGTCAATCTTTTCGCCTCTCAACGACTGGCTGATTGCTTTAATCCGCGAACCTCCCGCGCCGATGCATGCGCCTACGGGGTCAACGTTAGGGACAAGACTTGAAAGCGCGACTTTTGCACGTGAACCTCCATCGCGTACAATGTTGCGGATTTCGATAACTCCCTCTTGAATTTCAGGAATTTCAAGTTCAAGAAGTTTTTTCAAAAGTCCCGGATGAGTTCTCGAAACGATGATTCGCGGACCTCTCTGTTTGTTTTTGACTTCGAGAACATAAAATCTCATTACAGAGCCGGGAGTGTAACGTTCGCTGGGGATTCTTTCGCGTTTAGGGAGTTCAGCGTCTGTCTTGTCGTTGATTCTCACTATAATATCATCGCCCTCAACGCTGTATATCGTGCCGCTGACAAGATCACCGACTCTATCGGCAAAGGCGTTATAAACTATGTTGCGTTCAGCATCGCGAAGTTTTTGAGTTATAACCTGACGGACTGTCTGTGCGGCGATTCGTCCGAAATTCGGAGGATTTTGCTCAATTCGGATTTCTTGTCCGATTTCGGCTTTATCGTCATAACGGAGAGCATCTTTCAAAGTAATTTCCCTGTCGGGTTCGTTGCCTATTTCATCAACGACTTTGCGGATTTCAAAAATTTTCATATCGCCGGTGTCGTGATCGAGCTTAACTTCAGCCTGACGTTCACCGGGCAGATATTTGTTATATGCAGACAGCATCGCAGACTCCATAGTCGCGACTACGGTTGAAATGTCGAGTCCGCGCTGTTCCGCCAGCTCGTCAAGAGTTTGTATAAATTCACGCCCCAGACGCATCATTTTCTGTTTTTCTCCCTTCGTTTGCCTTTATTTGCCCGTTTCGAGTCTTTTTTATTTTCATTTTCGTTAAAATCGAATCTGTAAATCAGATTCCCTCCTTTGATGATTTCAAACGGTATTTTTTTCTCTCCTGTGTCGCAGATTAAATCAACGCATCCATCACTGACGGATTTTATAACGCCCGTGAATGTTTTTCGCCCTTCGAGAAGACCATTGAGCCTGATTCTGGCTTCACGTCCCTGAAAACGTTCGTAATCGGCAAGCTTGAATAACGGTCTTTCAACTCCCGGCGAACTGACTTCAAGATAATAGCGTCCTTTGTCAAGTTCAGGAACGTCCGGGTTTTCATCGAGAAATTTGTTGACACGGCGTGAAACCGTTTCACAATCATCAACGTTGATACCTCCGAGAGTGTCGATTAAGATCTGGATTTTTGTTTTACCAAATTCAGTTCTGATTCCGACATTCACGCATTCATATCCGGCGTGCGTTACGATTGCTTCAATCTGCTGCAAAAATTCATCTGTCATTTTTCAATCTCTTTAAATCTCTTTATCCTGCATATAAAAAAGGAGAGGGCATCTCCCACTCCTTTCACGCTAAATGAAATTGCCTTGCATTATAACGCAAAATCATTTTTGTTCAATAGACACTGTCTGCAAAATTTTAATTTTTTCTGTGGTATTAAATTCTTTTACCAAAATTAGGCGTAGAGATATAAGGTTTTGAAATTTTAATTTGTTCTGATAAAATCATCGCTGTCGAGCTGGGGGAAATCCGCCGGCGTAAAAAAAATGTGGAGTACGTCAACACAAAAACTTAACAGAAACTCAAGGAGCATTGAATTTTAATGAAAATTCTTAAAAAAATAAATTTGATTTTAATTTCGGCGTTGAATTTGTTTGCTCTCGAAGCCCAATCCGATGAAGAAAAAAAAATTCCCGTTGGCGGTCAGGCTGTCATTGAGGGAGTTTTAATGAAGGGCAAAAATCTTTGGGGACTTGCCGTGCGCAGACCTTCGGGAGAAATTTTCAAAGAAAGCTGGGCGAACTCTTCACGGACAAAACATTTTCCGTACAATTTAATTTTCGTTCGCGGCGTTGTCGTTATGTGCGAAATGATGGCGGTGGGGTTCAAAGCTCTTTCAAAATCCGGTGAAATTGCGCTCGAAGAATTTTCTGAAAACGGAGAATCGGTATTAACATTTAAAGATATGTTCTTTGCTGTCGTAATCGCTGTTGCAGCGGTCGGAGGACTTTTCATAGCTTTGCCGCTGTGGCTTGCCGGTCAGCTTGCGACGGAACAGCTTCACATAAACATCATCGAGGGAATTTTACGCGCCGTGATTTTCATTGTATATGTTGCGGTTATAGGCTTGTGGTCGGACATTCGCGAAGTTTTCCGTTATCATGGAGCTGAACATAAGACAATCAATGCGTTTGAGGCTGGAATGAAAATGACGCCTGAAAATATTATGAAATGTTCGCGTATTCATCCAAGATGCGGAACTTCATTTTTGCTGATAGCGGTCATTGTCAGCATAATCATATTTTCGCCTGTCAAAAGTTTAATCTCAGGTGAAAGTTTTGCGCTTCAGGTTGCCGCGAGAATAATTTTAATCCCGCTGATCATCGGAATCTCTTACGAAATCATAAAGCTTGCGTCAAATTCGGGAAAAATCGGATTATGTTTAATCAGCCCTTTCCTTACGCTTCAATATTTAACGACACGTGAACCTGACATCAATCAGGCTGAAATAGCTTTAATTTCTCTTGATACTGCACTTGAAGGAGGACTCCTCGCATGAACATCGAACCGAAATTACAGGCAATCGAACAGGAATATATCGAAACGGGCGAAAAACTCGCCGACCCGTCAATAGCATCAAATCCGAAAGAACTTCAGATTCTCGGCAAAAAACGCGCACAGCTTGAACCTGTTGTGGCAAAATACCGCGAATATCAGGAAGCTTTGAAATCAATCGCCGAAGCCAAAGAGTTAATAAAATCCGGCGATGCTGAGCTTGAAGCTCTTGCACGTGAAGAACTTGCGGCACTTGAACCTAAAATCGAAAATTTCACTCACGATTTAACTCTTTTGCTGTTGCCGAGAGATCCCAACGATGACAAGAGCGTTGTCGTTGAAATACGTGCGGGAACGGGCGGCGATGAAGCAACATTATTCGCGGCTGACCTGTTCCGAATGTACACAAGATTCTGCGAACGTCAGAGATGGAAAATCGAAGTCATTGACAGCTCAACGAACACTGCTGGCATAGGCGGCTATAAAGAAATTGTTTTCAGGATCGACAGCACAGGAGCTTACAGCAAAATGAAATATGAAAGCGGCGTTCACAGGGTTCAGCGCGTTCCCGTAACAGAGGCGAGCGGACGCATTCACACGAGCGCGGCTACTGTTGCGGTTTTGCCTGAAGCTGATGACGTTGAAGTCGAAATAAAACAGGAAGATCTGAAAATAGATACCTACCGTTCGAGCGGTGCAGGCGGTCAGCACGTCAACATGACGGACTCGGCAGTGAGAATCACGCACCTTCCAACAGGAATTGTCGTTACGTGTCAGGATGAACGCAGCCAGATAAAAAACCGCGCAAGAGCAATGTCATATCTGAAAACGAAATTATTTGATCTTGAACAGCAGAAACAAAATTCTGAACAGGCAAGCGAAAGACGCGGCATGATAGGCTCCGGAGACCGTTCTGAAAGAGTAAGAACGTATAATTTTCCGCAAAACCGAATCACCGACCACAGGATAAATTTGACTTTATATAAACTTGAAAGTTATCTTGACGGCGATTTGTACGAGATGATTGACGCAATGTTGCTCGCTGAACAGACGCAGAAACTTCAAAATCTTGAAGGCTAGCAAATTGAACGGCAAAAAAAATTTTTTTTCGCTCCTGACTCCTAACTCATCATCATTTTTAACTCAACAGGAAATTTTCTGGCTTGCCTCTCATGCACTCGGACTTTCATCTTCGCAGTTAATGACCCGCGAAAATTTTTCTTCGGATGAAATTTCAAAAATAAATTCTTTGCTCAAACGCCGTGAAGCCCATGAACCTCTTCAATATATCATGGGGGTTGCGGATTTTTACGGGCGGGATTTTGAAATCGGTTCGGGAGTTTTGATTCCGCGTCAGGACACTGAAACTTTGATTGAAGCTGTGAAAAAAATTTTTTCTCCCGAAGAGAAATTTATTTTTCTTGATTGGGGAACAGGTTCAGGCTGTATCGCAATAACTCTTCTTCTTGAATTTCAAAATTCTTTTGCATATATGCTCGAAGCCAGTCCCTCGGCAATGTTTTACGCTGAAAAAAATCTTTCGCGTTTTTATGTCCGTAACAGAGCTGAAATAAAATCAAGCTTGAATTTGCATGAAAAAAATTTTGATTTAATCATCAGCAACCCGCCGTATATTTCCTCAGGCGAAATTGAAAATTTAATGCCGGAAGTCAGAGATTATGAACCTTTACAAGCTTTAGACGGCGGTGAAGACGGAATGGATTTTTATAAATTGATATTCAGTCAGGCGAAAGAATATTTGAAACCGGGAGGTTTTTTGATTTTTGAAGCTGGGAACGCGGAACAGGTTCGGGAATTAAAAAATTTTGATGAAAATTTTATTTTCACGGAACAGATTTTTGATGCGGGGAATTTTCCGCGTGCTTTGATTTTCAGATTTAGAGAGCAAAACATGTCTATGAAGTTTAATATTTCACCATGACTTGACGTGCAAAAAAAATACGTTAAAATATCATACATGTATCGGGACGTAGCGCAGTCTGGCTAGCGCATCTGCATGGGGTGCAGGGGGTCGGAGGTTCGAATCCTCTCGTCCCGACCATTTTTTTGTTATTTTAGACTTCCTATCATGTTTTTATCCACAAAAATTTTCATTATTGATAAAAAAATCCCCCTTGCCGTAGTCTATTTTTATATGTTTTGAGTAACTATGTCAAGACACTACCGATTATTTTTTTACTCCCGAACTTGAAAAACATTTCTGTTCAGCCCCGTAGCTGTGAAATTTTTTCTGTGATTAAACAGATTCATTACAAGAGGCATAATAAAACTCCTGAACGATGTTATTTTATTATCCGCATCGGTAAAATTAAAAATTTTTCCGTTATCCCTCACAATAATATGCACATCGTCCTTATTATGCAAAATCAGCGTGTATTCAGCTAAAATTTTTTTCCCGGGATTGTTTTCAAGCATCAGCATTCCTATTTCTTCAATTGCGAACATTATCCGATTCAAAATTTTGCCGGAAACTCCGTTATCGCCCAAAAATTTTTCTGCCTGTCCTTGAACTTTCAAAATATTTTCCGGCGAAAGTTTAACGTCAAAATCCGCAACATTTTTTTCATCATCGAGATATAGCGGAAATCCGTCTTCGTTATACAATATTTTTAGAAGCTCGGCGCATATCATTAAAGCAAAAATTTGAGCATATGAAATGCCAGCCCATACGCCGCTTATGTTGCCGGTTAAGATCAAAGCGGACGCAATTATCACTGGCAGAATTAAATTTCTCAGGAACGAAGAAAGTACTGAAATAATATTTTTATTTGTTATCGTGTAATAAGTCTCGAAAAGATACAGCACCGAAGAAACAGTAAACGACAGCGAAATTATTCTCACTGCCCTGACACAGAATTTCACAAGTTCTGGGTTATCAATATCGAAA
>CAJODX010000032.1 GCA_905233295.1 uncultured Synergistales bacterium
TAAGAGAAAAGGTGTAGTAGTAAGTAGTAAAAAGTAATGTTGTGTCTCTTAGGAGGCTATACAGTAGGGGCGAAGTGGACACGCCTGCAAGAATAAGGGGGCCTTAAAATGGGTGGAAACTTAAAACCAAACTTCTTGAACGAGGATTTTTATCCTTTCGAAGCCTTCGACTTTAGTCGAAGGAGGTTCACGGAGGTTTTAATTATGAAAAAAACATTAGCAGTCGTATTAACAGTTTGTGTCGTATTAGGAGCAGGCGTTGCATTTGCACAGCCGCAGAATTTTGAAAATCGTGAACACCGCAATCAGCAGCAGCTTCATCATCCCGAATTTTTCGGACAAGGACAGCAGCAGGAAAATTTTCAGCCCTGCAACCCGAATTTCGGACAGCCTGAAAACAGATTCAACGGTCGCTGCCCTGCGCCTGAATTTTCCGGCAGAGGACACAGGCACATGGGAATGAATTTCACGCCGGATATGCCGAAAGAAATCCGTGAAAAAGCCGTTGAGCTTGCAAAACTCCGCGTTGACCTTGAAGAGGCTATGTCGAGCAATCCGCTCAACAAGGCAAAGGCTCTCGATACTTATGCAAAAATGCAGAAAGTCAGACAGGAAATCGACGCATGGAGATTCGCTCAGAAACTCGAACGCATGGAAGAGTTCAAAAAACAGGTCGAACTCAACAAAAAAGTTCCGCCCGCACCAATGCAGCCAAAGCCGGAAGATGAACCGAACAAATAACCGCCGGAACATATAAAAAAGGAAAAAGTCGGGATTCAGTCCCGGCTCTTTTTTATGTTGTTAATTAAAATTTAAAATCTGCGTCTGTTTTCAGCTTCATCAACATAGACGCTCGCGACTATTCCGAGTGTTATGAAAATTGAAAGCAGAGAACTTCCGCCGTAACTCAGAAAAGGTAAAGGAAGACCTGTTACAGGCACAATGCCGATGCTCATTCCCATGCTCTCAAACATTTGAAACCAAAGCCAGCCGGCAACGCCTGAAACTAAAATTTTACAGTTGCGGTCTTTGCTCTTTATGCCGATAAAAATTATTCTGAATAAAAGAACCGTGAACAGAAAAATTAAAATTAAATTCCCTATAAAACCAAATTCTTCGGAAAAAACACTGAAAATAAAATCCGTGTGAGGTTCAGGCAAAAATTTCAGCTTGCTCTGCGTTCCGAGCATAAAGCCTTTGCCCGTTAAGCCTCCCGAGCCGACAGCTATCCTTGACTGAATTACATTGTAGCCCGCGCCTAAAGGATCTCTCATAGGGTCAATGAAAACTAAAATTCTGTTCCTTTGATATTCCTTCAGCACAAAAATTATTAAAAAAGGAATCGCAGCAACTCCAAGCCCGACTATCGTGCCGAGATATTTTAACGGAGTTCCAGCCGCAAGCAGCATGATGAACGAAATTACAAGATAAACAAGCGCACTCCCTGCGTCAGGCTGTATCAAAACAAGAAACACAGGCAGCGCGATAATTCCAAGAGCGGCAAAAAAAGTTTTTAAATCTGTCGGAGGATAACGGCTCAAAAATTTTGACAAAACCAAAATTATTGAAATTTTCGCAAACTCGGAAGGCTGAAAACGAATCCCTCCAAAGCCAAGCCAGCTTTGCGCACCGTTGACTTTCGGAGCTAAAAAATCCGTCAGCAACAACAGCAGGAGCGCAAGTCCGAACAAAGGGTACGCGCCCTCCAGCAATTTTTTATATCCGACAAGCATTATGGAAATCATTGAGAATAAACTGAAAGTCAGCCACGCAGACTGACGCAGAGCAAAATCAAATCCGCGTCCGGAAGTCCCGGCTGCCGCGCTGTAAATGCAGAAAACTCCCCACAGAGAAAGGATAAGAACACAAAAAAATAAAATTCTGTCAGTCAGGGAAAAATTTTTTTTCAGTAAATCAAACAAAGATTTCATAATCTAAATTTTGGGCTTCTCAACTCCTGCATGCGTTTTAATTTTTATCAACGTCAACTTTACCGCGCTTGATTCTTAAAACGGGAACGTTTGCAACGAGAGCGACTTCATGTTCGTCATGATCAAGATCAATCTCAATTTTTGACGTGTCTATTTCCATATATTTTGTGAGTACGTCAACGATTTCGCTTCGGAGACTTTCGAGCAGCTGCGGAGATATGTCTGTCCTGTCGTGAATTAAAACAATTTTCAGGCGGTCTTTGGCTTTTTCACGTGAGCCATCATTGCCTGAACCGAAAATTTTTTTCAGAAAATCCATTTTATAAAATCCTCCCCGCTATTTCTTTTTGCCTTTCTTGAAGAATTTTTTGATTTTGCTCAGCAAACCCCGTGATGCATAACTCTCAAGATCCATCAAAGGAACATCGCGCCCGAGCAATCTTTCGGCAATATTCAGATATGCCTGTGCAGCAGGAGATTCAAGACTCATTGTCATGGGTTCGCCGTTGTTCGTTGAACGTATAACATTTTCATCTTCAGGAACGACTCCGATTAAATCAATCGACAGGACATCAAGAATATCGTCTTTCGCGAGCATATCGCCGTCTTGAACCATGTTGGGTCTTAATCTGTTAATGATTAAACGGATCGGGGATTTGCCCATTGATTCAAGCATTCCGATGATTCTGTCAGCGTCTCTCACCGAAGGAATTTCTGGAGTTGTTACGACGAGAGCCTCTTCTGCTCCTGCCGCAGCGTTTTTGAAACCGCCTTCAATGCCTGCGGGACAGTCCAGCAGAATAAAATCAAATTCAGGTTTGAGTTCTTCACAGAGTGCGACCATCTGTTCGGGATTAACAGCATCTTTTGTTCTTGTCTGAGCAGCCGGGAGAAGATAAAGTCCGGGAACTCTTTTATCTTTAACGAGAGCCTGACTGAGTTTGCAGTTTTTTTCGATTACGTCAATGAAATTGTAAACGACTCTGTTTTCAAGTCCCATGATGACATCAAGATTTCTGAGTCCCACGTCAGCATCGACCGCTACAACTTTTTTGCCGAATCTTGCAAGAGCCGCCGCAATATTTGCCGTTGATGTTGTCTTTCCGACTCCGCCTTTGCCCGAAGTCGTTACTATAACACGTGCCATTTAAAAAAAATTGCCTCCTGTTCACTTATCTTTGTTAAATTTATTTTCTCTTATCATCGGCGTGCCGTCTTCCAACGTGATTAAAACGCTTTTATGCCAGCAAGCCGTGGATTTCGCGTCAGCATAGCAGAGTTTGTTTGCAATCCTGACCTGCGGAGTTTCAAAGCAACCAGCCCACACGAAAACATCTTCGCGCCCGTAGCCGCCCGCGTGAATAACTCCGAGCAATCTTCCGGCAACGATTATACTTCCGCCCGCAACTATTTCCGCGCCGGGATTGAGATGACCCCATACGATAACATCGCCTTCGGTTTCGATTCTTTGTCCCGAACGCATTGAATTATATACGACTTTTAAAGCTGACACAGGCTCTTGAGGTTCGATGATTTCGCTTTCTTCTTTCTGTTCGGAATTTTCTGTTTCAAGATTTTCAACGGGTTCAGGTTCAGGCTCTTTTAAAGAAAGCCCCGCCGCGTCAAAAAGTTTCAGGCTTTCTTCGTCTTTTGAGAGCCACGCGGAAATTTTTATATTTTTTTCCCAGACAATGCTGTTTATCATGTGAAGAATCAAACGCCGCGAACATTTTCTGTCCGCAAAGTCAAGGGCTATGCTCTGACCTTCAGAAAGTTTGTAAGCTGCCGCCGGAATACGGACGAGAAGCCTTAAAAGTTCGTCCTCTGAAAGTTTTTCCGGCAAAAAAAATTTCATGCCGTAATGAGTGCGTTCCATTTTTATTCTGACGCGCGTCTCAGGCTTTCGTAATTTTTTTAATAAATTTACGTTTGGCATATTCATTTTTTATTTTCGCTTTGCAAGTCCTATTATTGCCGTAACGGATTTTATCGGGGTCATCATCATTGAGCGCGTTACTGAAAGACCTGTTTTTTCCGTTGCTCTGAGTATTCTGATAATATCTTCGGTGGCGTTCATGTTCAAATCTCCATAGCCCGGACTGAAGCGTGAAGTCAGAAATTCTCCCTCGTTAAGACCCGGCTTTATATTTTCTTCGATATACGAGTCAATAAAACTGTCAATCTCAACAGACGCACAGGCATCAAGAGCAAGTCCTTCAAGCATATTTTTTTTCTGAGCGATTAAAATCTGTTTGTCGGTTTCATGTCCGAGTGTCGCTGCAAGCAAATAACATTCGCCTGAGCGTGATGTCAGCCTTGCGATGTCTTTGCTCTCAAAATACGCGCCTTCAACTTCAATTCCGTTTTCGGATTTTTTGTCAATATAATATCTTCCGAATACAATGCGGGGTTTCACGATTTTTTTCAGAAAACCGAATGCCCGCCGCACAGTCTCTATTAACTCGAGAGTTTGTGAAGCGGGCGGAACGTTCATGTAACGCAGAGCATCCGTGATTGATTTATTCTCCGCTGTCGTGTTCATAACGTCTTGTGTAAAGGACTGAACGAATACCTAAGTCAATCCTGCGCACGGTGTCAGCCTGATTCATTGTGTAAAGGTGAATGCCGTCAACATCTCTTGCAAGAAGATCTATTATCTGCTCCACCGCGTAGGCAATGCCAGCCTCTTTTATGGCTGCCTGATTATTCCCGTAAGCATTCACAAAACGCCGCACCTGTACAGGCACTGATGCTCCGCACATTTCAACGACCTTTGAAATCTGAGACGATGATGTTATCGGCATAACTCCTGCGATTATAGGCTGAGTTATTCCGATTGAACGAGCCTTTTCGCGCCATTCCCAAAAAACATCGTTGTCAAAGAAAAGCTGAGAGATTAAAGCTTTGACTCCGAGATCGCATTTTTCTTTCAGACGCGCCAGATCTTCTTCAAGAGATTTTGCTTCGGGGTGTTTTTCGGGATAACACGCCGCGAAAATGTCAAATTCATCTCCGAACTCGTCTTTTATGAATTTTATTAATTCAGACGCGTGATGAAATTCTCCGAGGTCGGATTCGTCTTTGAGATCTCCGCGCAGTGCCAAAATATTTCTGACGTTATTGTTTTTCAATCTGTTTAAAATATCGCGGAGTTCAGTACGTGTTGTACCGACACATGTAAGGTGAGCCACTCCGCAGACTTTATATTTGTTCTGGATTCCTGACGTTATTTCTACGGTGTTGTCGCGGCTTGAACCTCCCGCGCCGTATGTTACGCTGATCAAGTCCGGATTGAAACTCACGAGGCTGTCAATGACGGCGTAAGTTCCTGCTGTGCTGGCGTTGCCTTTGGGCGGAAAAATTTCAAATGTGTAGCTCGGCGAAAGTCTTTCAAAAAAATTTTTCATTTTATATTTTTTAACTCCTCAGTCTTTTTTAAGACCGTTTACTCTGTTTTCTTCCCACGTGATGAACGAGTGATAAAATTTTTCGTCATTGTCATCAAGTCCGCGAGTTATTTCAGTGATGTGAATGTGGCTTGCCTTGACCTGCTCAAGGACGTAATCGACTGCCAACATCGGCTCAGTGTGTGCGCCGCATGTGTAAATATCAAGAGCCATGTAATTTACTTCGGGCCATGTATGAACAGAAAGATGACTTTCGCTGATGACAACAACACCGCTTACTCCATTCGGAGGAAATTTGTTGAACGACACCGACCATACCTGAGCATGAGCGCGTTTTGCCGCTTCAACGAGAATATCCTGAAGTTTCGGAACGTTCGTGATGGTTTCGTCGCAGCCAGAGACTTCGACAATGTAGTGAACACCTTTAGGGGACAAAATAAAACGAGCCTCCTCAAAAAAGATAAATACAAGCTTGAAAATTTTATCATAACTCGCAAGAAGATTTCCGCTTTTTAAGCGGGAGAAGAATTGCGTTTCGTGTATAATAACACACACAGGGCGAAATCAGATTTGCAGAGTTTTTCGGTTAAAAACAGATTTTTTCGCACCACAACGAAAATGAATTGTAAACCTGACTAAGTTTACAATTGGAATTTTTCAAAATTTTTTCGATAACTTTACGATTTTTTTTCTTAAAAATTTCTCAGCATTAATTAAAATAAATTTTCATTGAAAAAATTTCACGAAAAACTATAATTCAGAAATTATGAATAAAATCAACGAATTTACAAAAGCTGGAATTTTGTTAAACGCTGTCAGAGCGCCTTACGGAATTTTTGAAAAATTATGCGCTGAATTTGAACCCGATGAATTATTCAAAGGCGAATCCTTCTGGAAAATTTTAGGCTTAAATAAAAATCATCAGGAAAAACTTTCAAATTTAATTTCTGGAAACTGGGCGGAAAAAGAAATTTCAAAAATCGAAAAATTTGACGCACGGTTCATAACTGCAAAAGATTTAGACTATCCGGCAAAATTAAAAGATTTATCAAATCCTCCGATAGGACTTTATGTCAAAGGGAACGCAAATATTTCGCTGCCTTCTGTTGCTGTCGTAGGCACAAGAAAATGCAGCGACTATGCACGCACTACAGCCGTTAATCTTGCAAAGGCTCTCGCGAGAAATAATATCACAGTCATCAGCGGCGGCGCACGCGGCATTGACACAGCAGGACACAGAGGCTGTCTTGAAGAAAACGGTGTAACAGCCGCAGTCTTCGGAACGGGAATTGACAGAGTTTATCCGGCTGAAAACAGAGATTTATTCGCAAGGATTCTGGAACGCGGAGCTTTAATTTCAGAATATCCAATGGGAACGGGCGGCGAAGCTTGGCGTTTTCCCGAACGCAACAGAATCATTGTCGGAATAGCATCGAGAGTTGTTGTCGTTGAATCGCCCGAAGGAGGCGGGGCAATGCTGACTGCACACGCGGCTCTTGATATAAAACGCGAAGTCTGGACTGTGCCAGGACGTATAACCGATGAAGTCTGCCGCGGCACAAACAAACTTTTAAACGAAGGCGCAAAAGCGATAGTATCTGTCAATGATTTCATCGAAAAAATTTCGGGAACTCACGAACAGTTCAATCTGAATTTTGATGAATATTCCGAAGCTCCGAAAATTCAAAAGTCCGCACCTGTTCTGTCAGATGAGGAAAAAATTGTTTATTCGATTTTACAGCGTCAGGGAGGAAAACTCGCTGATGAAATTTTTGTTGAAAGCGGCTTGGATTTTGTAACAGTGCAGGGAGTTTTAATGAATCTCGAAGCCGAAGGTCTTATTATGAACTCATCGGGGAGATTTTCTGCAACGGCATGAAAAAAGAAAAAAGCAGGAACAAAATGAAACTTTCCTGCTCGATGTTTTTTAATATTTTTCAGCAACGTGCGCTGAATTTAAGTCTTTATATATCATTGCGATTACACAAACTGAAATCACAAACGTTAAAATGTCGCTCGCAGGCATTGACCACAAAACACCGTCAAGTCCCATGAATATCGGCATCGTTATCGTAAGTCCCGCGCCGAAAATCACCTCGCGTACCATTGAAAGTCCGGCTGAAATATACGGTCTTCCCATCGCCTGAATGAAAATGAACGCAGCTTTGTTCACACAAGCAAGGATTATCATGCAAAGATAAGTCCTGAAGCAGCGGACGGTAAATTCAGCATAGTGAACACTCTCGCCGGAAGCTCCGAACAATGCTGCAATATCCGCCGGAAAAAATTCAACGATAATGAATGCAACACAGCCGATTACAGTTTCGCATATTAATAACAGAGTGAAAAGATTTTTAACGCGGTCAGGACGTTCAGCACCGACATTATAGCCGACGATGGGTGTACAGCTTGCCGAAAGTCCGACAACGATTGAAATTACTATCTGAAAAAATTTCATTACAATGCCGACCACAGCCATTGGGATTTGAGCAAACTCAGGCTGACCGAAAACAGGATCCAGCGCGCCGTATTTCTGTATCATAATATTAACAGAGGCTACACTGATGACCAGAGAAATCTGTGAAATGAAACTGCACATTCCGAGCGGAAGATAACGTTTCATTAATTTGGGGTTCAATGAAATATTTTTGCGCGAAAAATTAATCGCTTTCATTTTGCGCGAGATGTATAAAAGCGACATAAACGCCGTAAAAATCTGCCCGAGTATCGTTGCGAGCGCCGCGCCCATCATTCCCCAATGAAATCCGAAAATGAAGAGCGGATCGAGGATTATGTTTATCCCTGCTCCCATCAGCGTTGAAAACATAACATAATTTGGACTTCCGTCTGCTGAAATCACAGGATTCATAGCCTGACCGAAAACATAAAACGGAATGCCCGGAATTATAAATGAAAAATATTCCAGCGCAAATCTGAAAGTTTCATTGTTGACACGCCCGCCGAAGAAAGTTAAAAGTTCCTCGCGGAAAATATAATACAATGCCGCGATAAAAATTCCGCACGCAGCTGACAGGAGAGCCGCACTGCCGACAGAATCCCCAGCCTGTTCATGTTCACGCGCTCCAAGACTCATGCTGACGAAAGCGCACACGCCGTCTCCGATTAACAATGTGAAAGCGAGTGCAATGACCGTCATAGGGAATACAACATTATTTGCCGCGTTGCCGTTTGAACCGAGATAATCAGCGTTGGCAATAAAAATCTGATCGACAATGTTATAGAGGGCAGCCACCAGCAGAGAAACTATCAGCGGCACTGCATAACGCAACATCAGCTTTCCGACAGGTTCGCGTTCAAGAAAAATATTTGCGTTTTCGTTTTCCAAAATTCAAAATCTCCTTCATTAAAACTTTAAGCAAAATTTTAATGTAAATATAGCATTATGAATATATTATACATCATGTACATGCTAACAGCAGGAGAGCATAATCCGTTATATTCCTGTGAATTAATCTTGAAAAAATATTATCACGGAAATTTTTCACAATAAAGATTGTATAATTGCAGAAAATGAACATGAAAGGAAAAAAATTTTTTATGTCCAAAGATGTTTTAGTTGTCGATTGCCAATATGACTTTATTGATGGTTCGCTTGCATGCGGATATTCTGAAGAAGCCGTTCAGAATATAATATCTTTCATCAATGAAAACCCTGACGCAAAAATTTTTTATTCAGCCGACTGCCACAGCCCCAAACATTGTAGCTACATTCAAAACGGCGGAACATGGCCGGTTCACTGCGAAGCCGGAACGCACGGAGCCGAAATTCATTCAGACTTTTACAAAAAAGTCAAAAATGAAACTCAGCGTCCGAACGATGAAAATATTTATTACAAGGGCGATAACGATTCGCTCGAAGAATATTCAGCGTTCAATGCCAGAAACAAAAACGGCGTTGAATTAAACAAAAACATCGGCAACGATGTTCTCGTTTGCGGCATCGCGAGCGAGTTCTGTGTCCGTGAGAGCGTTCTTGCGTTATTAAAATCAGGACGCAGCGTTGAAGTCCGCGAAAATTTTCTTGGCTGGGTCGATGCATCAGGGAGCTTGAAGCCATGGGAGTTAAAATTGCATGATTGACACGATAATTTTTGACGTTGGCAATGTCTTAATAGACTTTGACTGGGACGGCTTTATGCTGCGCGAATTTCCGAACGCCGATAAAAATTTAATCGCAAAACTTGACGAGGACGTTTGGGGAGATGATCGCTGGGACAGGCTTGACGCTGGAGATGATCCGAAAGACGTCATTCAGAACATCATCGACTATGATCCTGAACACGAAACCGAGCTGCGAAAAATTTTTGAGAATGTCGGCGATACACTGAGAAAAAGACCTGCGTCTTCCGTGTGGCTTAAAGAGTTGAAATCCCGCGGATACAGGCTTCTTTATCTTTCAAACTATTCGCATTACGTCATGGAGTTAAACCCTGAAGTTTTGGATTTTCTGCCGTTGCTTGACGGCGGTGTTTTTTCGTGTGATGTTAAGGTAACGAAGCCCGACAGAAAAATTTACGAAATCATCACGGAAAAATATAATCTTGTGCCAGAGGAATGCGTTTTCATTGACGATCTGGCAAGAAACATCAAGGGTGCTGAAGATTTTGGCTTTCACGGGATTCAGTTTAAGACTCCCGAACAGGCTCGTGCTGACTTGAACAAAATTTTGGCGGAGAAAGGAGAAAAAATGAAATAATGCGCTGGAATTTTTATATAACGGGAGGAATTTTGATTCTTCTTGGAATTTTGACTTTTCGTTATCCTGTTGAAGCGATAATGACGGCAGGATTTTTTATCGGTGTCGGACTTGTCGCATCGGGTTTGAATTATTTTTCGGGCTGGTATTTTTTCAGATTTAAGAGATTTATAGCACTTGGAATTTTAGATTTGGTTTCCGGCGCGGTGATGCTTGCACAGCCGGGGCTGACAGCGTTTTTTATGCCTTTTGTGATCGGTTTATGGCTTTTTTCAACGGGTCTTGCAAGAACGTGTGCGGCGTTTTGGCTGGGCGGTGCGGAAATTCACGGCTGGTGGGTTATGCTGCTGAATGGTTTTGCTCTGATAATTTCAGCGATTCTCGTTTGTGCTTCGCCGCTGATCAGTTCAATTTCGATTATGATTTTGCTTGCGTGTGT
>CAJODX010000033.1 GCA_905233295.1 uncultured Synergistales bacterium
CATTTCACAGCCGCATTCAATAAGCCTCTCGCATTGTGCCAAAACTTCTTCGTGATTGTCGAGCGGAACTTTCAACATACTTTCGACCCTTACGGGGGAATTTCCGCCAATTGTTAAATTATTGATTTTTATTTCTCTTTTGCTGTACATGATTATTTAATGAGTGAAAAATAAATTATAAATATCTTTGCATGTGATTAACACCATAAGCGAAATCAAAAGCGCAAATCCTGCCATGTGAATCCAGTTTTCGACTTTTTCGGGCAGCCTCCGACGGACTATCATTTCTAATAAAACAAACAAAATTCTTCCGCCGTCAAGCGCAGGAATGGGAAATAAATTCAAAATTCCAAGATTAAGCGCGATTATGGCAATGAAAGTTATGAAATCCCAAAATCCTTCGCGCATGGCCTTCCCAGACATTGAAGCAATCCCTACCGGTCCTGTAACGTCAGCTTCCTGTCTTCTTGCAATTAACTCATAAAAGCCCCTGAGCATCATCGAGGTCATTCTGTAAGTGTAATTCAGCGAGCTTTTTATTGCCTTTATAAATCCGTATTTAACGTGGGACGGAGAAACTCCGAGCATTGGCCGCCCGTATTCTTCATTGACGGGAATTTTAATTTTTAACGTTAAATTTTCTTGCCCGCGTTTAATTTCAAAAATTACGTTTTCATTTTTAAGGCTTTCAGTGCGTATTATTTCGGACATTCCGCGCCATTTTGAAGTTTTTGAATCTTCGTCGGGCTTTTTGCCGTTCACGCTTAAAATCTCGTCGCCGGATTTAAGTCCCGAAACTTCAGCAGGGAAACCTGGCATTATTTCGCCGATTTTGGTGCTGTCCATGTCAAGAACTCCATACCCCCATAAGAATAAAGCCATTAATAAAACGGCCAATAAAACGTTAAACAAAGAGCCGTTAAGCAGAATTAAAAATCTTTTCCAAGCCGGCTGTTCGTCAAAGCCCATTCCCGGGATAACTATTTCGCCTTCTTCGTCCTCGTTCATTCCGGCAAGACGGCAAAAGCCCCCAACAGGAAATAAACGCCATGACCATAGCATTTTTGTTTTTTTATTTCTGTGTTGAAGTATCGCGGGCCCCATTCCGAATGCGAACTCATGAACCTGGACACCTAAAATTTTAGCGGTAACGTAATGCCCGTACTCATGTACTATGACGCACACGGCTATAACTATAATAAAAGCAATTAAACTCGTAAGCAAAATTTTTTCTCCTGATTAGAATTTATTAATAAGTATAACAGGAATGTTAAAATAATCTGCTGAATTAAAAGGAGGCTGAATGAATGAATCAGTTCATCATCGTTACTGGAATGAGCGGAGCTGGAAAAACTATGACGCTGAAAGTCCTTGAGGATTTCGGCTTCATCACGATAGATAACCTTCCGCCCGCGCTTCTGCCGCAGGTGTTTACTCTCATATATGAGCGTCCCGAAGCTTCAAGAAAACGCGGTGTTGTTGCGACTGTCGATATTCGTAACGTAAGCAAAGATTTTGTGAAAGTCATTGATGAAATTTCACAGGCATGGAGCGGCGATGTGAAAGTTTTATTTCTCACTGCGTCTGATGAAGAGTTACTGCGCCGTTACGAACGCACAAGACGTGTTCACCCTCTGAGCCACGGACGCTCGACTCTTGAAGGAATTTTGACTGAGCGTGAACTTCTTGCGCCTGTTCTCGACCGCGCTGATATTATCATAGATACGTCGTTGATGGATTTACATCAGCACAGAGAAAGGCTTGTAAAAGAATTTTTCAATCATAACGACGGCGGAATTTCAATTTTAATCAGCTCTTTCGGCTATAAATACGGCGTTCCTCAGGACAGCAGCTTTATCATGGACGTTCGCGGTTTGCCAAATCCGTATTACGTTGACGAATTAAAAAATTTAACGGGACAGGACGAACCCGTGAAAGAATTTTTGCTGAAATTTCCGGAAACTCATAAATGTCTTGAGCTGACGAAAAATTTTCTTGATTTCTTCATTCCGCAGTTTCTGAACAACGTCCGCGGACAGCTTCATATCTCCGTAGGCTGTACAGGCGGGCGTCATCGTTCTGTTGCTGTGGCTGAATGGCTCGGGGAAATTTACTCGAAAATTTACAGCGGAGTCTGCGTTATTCACAGAGATAAAGGACACGGGCATCAGTAAAATGGATTTTGCATTAGGAGTTTTCACGGCTTTAATAATTTTATTTCTTTTTGGACGGATAAAATTTAATTCAGGCAAGCCGGTTATAGAACGCGCAATTTCAAAAAGACTTTCCAGCGGTCCTTACATTGTCGCAGTCGGAGGCGGTACAGGACTTTCAACTCTGTTACGCGGCATAAAGGCTTTCACTCGCAACATCACGGCTGTCGTTGCCGTTACCGATGAAGGCGGAAGCTCAGGAAGAATCCGCAACGAATGGGGAATGTTACCGCCCGGCGATGTCCGAAACTGCATTGCCGCACTGGCGGAAAATGACAACGAACTCAAAAAAATTCTTGACTTCAGATTTGACAGAGGCGAACTCTCAGGACACAGCCTTGGAAATTTGCTGTTGCTCGCTGTTACTGAGATGAGCGGCGATTTCAGCACAGCTGTTGAAAAAATGAATCATCTGCTTTCAATACGCGGACGTGTTCTGCCGGTAACGACAGAGCAAATAACGCTGATGGGCAAAACGAAAGACGGACTGGAAGTCAAAGGCGAGCTTGACATTTCAGCGCACGGACACGAGCTTGACGAAATATGGCTTGAACCGATGAACGCAAGACCTCTGCCGGAAGTTTTGAATGCTGTCGATGAATCCGATGTTATTTTGCTTGGACCCGGAAGCCTTTTCACGAGCGTCATTCCGAATTTGCTGCTTCCGGATTTTGCTGACAAATTAAAAGATTCTCCCGTTCCGAAAATTTATATCTGCAACCTGATGACTCAGCCCGATGAAACTCAAGGCATGAATATTCTTCAGCATCTTGAATGGGTCAGCGTTGCTCTCGGGTGCGTTCCTGATTTTGTCATCGCGAACAGCGAACCTGTTCCCGAAGATATTATCGAGGCATATAAAAGTCAGGGAGCTTCTCCTTTATTTTTGGATTATCATCAGCGCGAAGCCATAAAAGACATGGGCTGCATATACGTTGAAGCGCCGATAATGTCTGTTTTCGAGAGCGAAAAAGAAGGTCGGGTTATCCGCCACGATTCTCAGAAACTTGCATCAGTGATTTTCAGATTAGTACGCAGGCTTAACGAATGAAAAAATTCTTCAGCCGGTGATTTTTTTCAAAGACACACACTGAGCTGTTTTTCTTTCGCTTAAAAAACAAATTTTCCAATTAATAATTCATGTATGTTGTAGCAAAGTTTGCATATTAATGCTAAAATACGCGCAATACTAAAATAATAAAGAAAGGATTTGTTAATATGCCTGATACTAACAACACCGGTGCAGAATTAAAAAAAGTTAAAGATTTCAACGATGAAGAGAAAGCCGCTATTGCTGCAAGAGCAAAAAGAAGCGAACTTTCAAGAGTAGCAAAAGATTTTGGAACATCGTGGCAGGTTGTCAATGCAATTCAGAAAGCCGCTCAGAAGTCAGCAAAGAAAACAAAATCAGCGGCAACAAAAGCTGCGCAGACAAGAAAATCAAACGCTGCAAAACGAAATGCCCCAAGAAATTCGCGCTTCACGGAAAATGAACGTCTTGCAATATTACAGCGTGCAACTGAAATCGGCGTAACGAATGCAGCTGCCGAAGCCGGCATAAGCAAATGGACAATCTTCCAGTGGAGAAAAGTCCTGAAGAAGAGGGGTTATGATATTCCCAAAGCTTCACGCAAACGTTCATCATCATTCAACCGCACAGCCGCAAACATTCAGGTCAATGCCGCCGCTGTTGCAAAAACAGACATGAGAAGGGGAAGCTACACGCCTTTGGAAGTCGAAAACAGACTTTTGAAACAGCAGATCGAAAATCTCACTGAACAGGTGAAAAAGCTCCGTGAAGCTCTGGCACGTTTAGCCTGATTCACGAAAATCCCTCAAAGGCCGGAATCTAAATCAGACTCCGGCTCATTTTTTTTATCGTGCAAAATCTTAATATCGCAATCGTTGATGATAACGTTTTCGACAGTGAAAAATTAAAACGCTCTGTCAGAAATTTTTTTGCCGAAGAAAACCCCGCTCTCGAATTTGAAATTGAAATTTTCAGAAACGGCGAAGAAATTTTAAAAATTTTTACGCCCGAAAAATTTCAGATTATATTCATGGATATAATAATGAAGAACATTTCGGGAATTGAAACCGCAAAAAAACTCCGTGAACTCGACAGCAAAGTTATGATAATCTTTACAACGACTTCAGCTGAATTTGCTTTCGAGGCGTTTCCGATTCATTCTTTCGATTACATATTAAAACCTTATAATTCAGAAAGAATAAATTACGTTCTGCACGAAGCCGTAAAAATTCTGGAATCTTCCGAGCCATATATAAATGTAAGAGTTTCGCGCAGCAGTTATAAAATTCCTCTTAAAAATATTTCAGCTGTACTTTCAGACAATCATAACGTTGAACTTGTAATGAGGAACGGTCAGTCAATGTTGTGCTGCATGACCTTCAAAGAATTTCAAAATATGCTTGCAGATAAAGCAAATTTTCTTGAATGCAACAGAGGCATTATCATAAACATGGACTGCGTGATGTCATTGAACAGAGACAAAGACGTTTTCATAATGCAGAACGGAGCGCACTACGCCATTCATGTCCGCAGACATAAAAATATTATAGAATCATTCACGCAATATCAAATCACAAAGCTCAGGAGTTCAAAAGGTGAATTTTGAAATTTTTTTCAGATACGTAATCGAGTTTTTAACGATAATCCCTGCGGCGGCGTTTGCTGTCCTTCCTGCACGAGAGTATATAAAAATAAAATCGCCGCGTTCAATTTTAATAAATATATTTTTAATTTTTCTTTTAATTTTCAGTTCGGCGTATATCGCGATGATTTACTCTTTTCGGGTCGGAAAAATTCTGTTTGCTGACGGGATTATTTTATTCATTTTTTATAACGCTGTAATAGATATGCGGCTCGCAAAAAAAATTTTCTGTTTTTTCAATTCCGTAATGATCTGTATGATGTGCAACTATTACGCGATACTCATAATGTCGCCGTATGAAATGAAAAATTTAATGTGGCATTCGGTACGGCTCTTTACGATAAGGTCGGCGTGTGTGTCTTTAAGTCTTGCGGCTGTGTGCGGAATAATTTTTTTCAGAACTTTTACGTTAAAACTTTCAACGCTGTTAAGTGAAAAAAATTTTGAAAGCACGTGGAATTATTTATTTTTAATTCCATTGTTAATGGTTCTGCTCTTATACTGGATGACGCCTATAAATCCTCTTTTTCTGATGACAGGGCGTGTCCGTCCGATTGCGCTTGTGCTGATAACGTTTTTATTGTTTACGGAATTTATGTTTTATGACATTTTGTGGAGTAGCACTGCAAACGTTATAAAAAACGCGAAACTGCGGCAGGAAAATAATCTTTATTTAATAGAAAGCAAACGCTACAACGAACTTAAAAATTATATGTACGAAAGCAGAGTTATGCGCCATGATTTCAGACAGCATATTGCCGTATTGACGGAGCTTGCAAGAGCAGGAAAGCTTGATGAAATTCTCCGTTACGCCGAAGAACTCAACGAAAAAAGCCGGTCATATATTTTTTATTGTTCAAATAACGCTGTTGACGCAATCGCCGCATACTATGACAGCAAAGCCCACACGGATAAAATAAAAATAAACTGGCGGCTCGAACTCCCAGCAGAGCTTTCGGTGAAAGAATCTGAATTTTGCGCGATGCTCGGAAATTTAATCGAAAACGCGTTAAACGCCGTAAAAAAAATTCCCGTTGAAGAAAGAAAAATAAATGTATTTTCTTCAATGCTGTCGGAGAGCATGATCGGAATTTCCATCGACAACCCTTTCACAGGCGAAATAAAATTCAATCACGCTGGGCTTCCTGTTTCAAAAACAGAAAATCACGGTCTTGGACTTGTTTCTGTTTCAAATATCGTCAGAAGATATAACGGCTCATTAAAAATTAAAACAGAAGAAAATATTTTTTATGCAGACATAATTTTGTACTGTCCTGCGTGAATGTCATTTTAACTGCGTGAACGTCGTTGAAAAAGAAATTTCAAAATGAAATAATTTCCGCGTTGAAAAATTTTTTTCAGGAGGTTTTATTATGAAACGTTTATTGACAGTTACGGCTCTTATCGCGTTATTTGCTTCAGCGGCTTTTGCTGCAACTCAGGATTTCGGTGCTTTCACAGTTGACGTTCTTGACGGCTGGACAGCAACACAGGAAGGTCCGACAGCAGTAATCGTGAAAAATGACAATACGGCTTCATTGAGCATCACACTCGCTGATACAGAAGGTGTATCACGCGCAGACCTTGCAAACGCATTCGTGGAAGAGTTCAAAAAATCATTCGCAAACGTAAGCAAACCTGAGGCTGACGCTGACGGCGACTATACATTCACCATGGTCAACGGCAACGGCGTTGAGAGCAAAGCTCTTCTTACCGGCGACGATGCACAGTACTGCCTTTTCGTAATGACCGGCGTTGAAGCGGCTGGCGATGAAATTTCAACAATGCTCGGCTCAGTCAAAGACAAATAAAAAAAATTTTTTAAATTTAAAAATATAAAAGGAGAGTTTTAAGATTATGAAACGTTTATTTCTTGCATTAACATTGGTTGCGGTTTTCGCATTTTCGGCATTCGCGGGCGTACAGGATTTCGGAAAATTCACCATTGATGTTCCTGACGGCTGGACAGCAGAGCAGGACGGCGAGACAGTCGGCATCGTAAAAGATGACAACAGCGCGGCAATGAGCATATCAGTCGATACGACTGATGGCGCAAGTCTTAAAGAGATTGCCGATGAATTTTTCAAAGAGCTTAACGGCAAAAATCTTCAGGCAGACAACAATGTTTACACATTTGAGTTCACGAATGCCAATGGTGTTGTCAGCAAAGCAATCCTTTCCGGCGAAGGCTCACAGTACTGCCTTTTTGTGATTACAGGCGCAGAGAATGCTCCTGAAGAAATTTCAAAGATGCTTGACTCGGTTGTCGAGAAATAAAATCAGTTCACATGTTTTTTTCGGTCAGTCGCGATACTGTTAAGACGCGGCTGATTTTTTTATATATAATTTTCGGGAGGTGTTTTTTTATGAAAAAATTTTTTATTTCTTTTTTTATTATTTTTATTTTTTCGTCAGCGGCATTTGCCCAGCTCCAGTCATTCGGAAATTTCCGCGCTGAAATTCCTTCCGGCTGGACAGGCGAGCTTCAGGGCAAAACCCTCGTAATAAAAAATCAAAATGCCAAAGCCTCTCTCGCCGTAGCATTCAATGAAATGGGCACAGCGGATCTGTCTGACATCGTTGAACGTCTTTACATTCAAATGGACGGACGCGATCTTGAACAGGACGAGGACAGGACGAGGACGGAGATTATTCTTTCAGTTTCGTGAACATGGCTGGAGTTGAGAGTATTGCTCTGGTAACAGGCGGAGACGGATATTATCTTGTCATCTCAATGAGCGGCTTCGAGAACGATGATTTAACTTCAGACTTTGAAAAAATTTTAGATTCAATCGACTGGGAAGATTAATTTTTTATGAAAAAAATTTTTGCATTGCTTCTCGTTTTTATTTTTGCTGGTTCGGCATTTGCTGAGATAAATAAAAAAACGGTTTTGCGTGCGTGGCAGACAATAACACAGGCTGAAAAATTTCCTGAGCTTCCCATGAATTTTGAAAATGATGACGAGCCTAACGCATGGGTGGCGTATGACGATGAGGGAAATTACAGCGTCCATGTAACGAGCGGCATTATGAAAATTCTGAAATCTGAAAATGAAATCGCCGGCGTTTTAGGACACGAACTCGGACATATTCAGCTTGGACATTACAATAATTTTGCGCTTTCAGATACCGTACGTTCCATAATGGGAGCGAATCTCGAAAACGCTGACGATCTTGCTCAGGCAGTCGGGAATATCGGAATGGAATTGAAAGAAAGCAGCTTCAGCCGTGAACAGGAAACTGAAGCGGACAACTACGGCGTGAAAGTTTTAATAAAAGCCGGTTACAGTCCTCTCGGTCTTTACAACGCCATGAAAAGATTTGACGAGAACGGACTCGGCACGGAAGAAAACGGATTTAACTCGCACCCAGCATCTGAAGAAAGGCTCGCGAATCTTGCGCGGCAGGCTCGTGAAAATAAAAACGGCAACGAAATCGACAGTCTTGCAAATGTTTTAATGGGAGAATAGCAAAACAAAAGAGTCTCTGAGTTTTTCAAAGGCTCTTTCGGTTAAAGGATTGCGCTGTTTTCAGATTCATTTCCACATTCCGAGTTTTGATTTTTGAGCTTCTTCCTGAATATCGTAAAATAATTTTGCGTATTTGTTGTTCGGCTTGATGATCATGACTTTGGCGTATCCGTCCGCAAGCAATCTCGCATTGAACATTTCGCGGCGCACAGTTTCGTCATTAAAATTTTTCGGCTTCGACAGCCAGATATATGCAAGATGCCTGTTGTATTTGTCTGTCGGGGCTTTGTCATATTCCAGCCAGACATTGCGCCCTGTCAGTGATGTTTTTGTGAAATTGCTCGCCTCTTTGCCGTAAGGCTGAACTCCTTTAGTCGGGTGGACTGTCTCCGGAGTGTCAACGCCGAGAAATCTCACGCGCCTGTCAGAGCCGTTCACACGTATCACCGCCGTATCTCCGTCTACAACACGTTCGACAATGCCCTGAACAATTTCTGAATTTTGAATTTCCGTCTGAACATTTTGAGCGGGTGTGTTTTCATTCAGAAAAGAAAGATCGCCGCCTGCAAAGTAAACCGCAGCAGCAACGATGATTAACAGAAAAATTTTTTTCGGTTCGAGTTTTGCAATATCATCGAACGTAATATTTTTATTTTTTTTCCGTGCCATTTTTTTTAAATTGTAGTCGTTAAAACTTCTTCGAGCGAAGTTATTCCGTTGATAGCAGCGTTGACACCGGCTTTACGTAACGTTTTCATGCCCTGCTGAATCGCGGCTTCACGCAGTTCGATGTTGTCCGCACCCTTGAGAATCATTTCGCGTAAATTGTCATCGAGTACCATGATTTCATAAATTCCGCGCCTTCCTCTGTAACCGTTGCGACAGCTGGGACAGCCTATCGGTCTGAAAGCGTGCGAACCTGAGGGGACGTGAATTTTTTCGCATGTCTGATCGTCAAGTTCATATTCATCTTTGCAGAAAGGACAGAGGCATCTAACAAGCCTTTGTGCAATAACCCCCGACAGTGAAGCAGAAAGTAAAAACGGCTGGACTCCCATATCAATGATTCGTGTAGCGGCACTGGGCGCATCGTTGGTGTGGAGCGTTGATAAAACAAAATGTCCCGTCAGTGCAGAACGTATTGCTATCTGTGCGGTATCAGTATCGCGAATCTCTCCGATCATTATTTTATCGGGGTCCTGACGCAAAATCGAACGCAGAGCCGAGTCAAATGTCAATCCGGCTTTTTCATTGACGTTGACCTGATTTATTCCGGGGATATAAAATTCCACGGGGTCTTCAACTGTAACGATGTTAATGTCAGGTTTGCTGATTCGTTTCAGCATTGAATAAAGCGTCGTGGATTTTCCTGAACCCGTAGGACCTGTCGCGAGCAAAATCCCCCACGGCATATCGCAAAATCTGTTGATATATCTCATATCATCATCATCAAACCCGAGTTCTTCGAGTTCAACGGCGGCGTGGTCGCGGTCTAAGATTCTCATAACGATTTTTTCACCGCCCATCGTAGGCAACGAAGACACACGGAGATCTATATGTTTGTTGTCAACAACCGTGAGAATACGTCCGTCCTGCGGTTTACGTTTTTCGGAAATATCCATTCCAGCCATGATTTTAATTCTCGATACAACAGAAGGATGAAGATTTGAAGGATACTCAAAATGCAGATATAAATTTCCGTCAACTCTGAAACGGATTCTGCTTGTGTTTTCGTATGCTTCAATATGAATATCCGAAGCTTCTTCGCGGACAGCCTGAGATATTGTATCGTTTACAAGTTCGATTAAAGGCGCATCGTCAGGACCTGCAACTGTCGTAGTCGCTGAAAGAGGCGTGTATGCTTCAACCTGAGTCTGTTCGCTGAGAGCCTTAACGCCTTCAAGGTTCGTTGTCATGTCATAAAGATGGTGCAGATTTCTTTTTATGTCATCGCGTGCGGAAATGGCGACGCGGAGATTATGCCCCGTGAGCATTTTGAGTTCATCCTGAGCCGGAAGATTCAAAGGATCCGCCATCGTAACAACGAGAGAGCCGTCTTCGTCAATTTCAAGCGGAATCACGCTGAGACGTTCCGCAACATTTTTGGGAATTAATTTTATAGCTTCAGGCTGAACCTGATGCCTGTCAAGCTGAACATACTGAAGGTCAAACTGCAGCGCAAGAGCCTCCGCGAGCTGTGTAGGCGTCATTGCGTTGATTGAAACGAGAATATCGCCCAGACGCTGGTTCGAGCTTTTTTGAATTTTTAAGGCGTTGTTCCTGAGTTACTAATTCGTATTCGAGTACGATGTCGCCGAATTTTCTTGCCTGTTTAAAAAGATTCGCCAAAATGTCTCACCCTGTTCCTTTTGAATTATTTGCAAGAAGTCCTTCGCTTCTTTAAGCGGGAAATGAATCACATTTTATGTATAATAACACACAAGCAAAGAAAAATAACAGAAAAAGGAGAGAAATTTTATGGCTGCTATCAGCGCACCCAGAGGAACACGCGATATTTTACCTGAAGAATCGTGGAAATGGTCGTATATCGTTCAAACTGCCGGCGAAACAATGAAAAATTTCGGCTTCAGTGAAATTCACCTGCCGATATTTGAACACACGGAATTATTTTCGCGCGGTGTCGGCGAGACAACTGACATAGTAGAAAAAGAAATGTACACCTTTGAAGACAGAGGCGGACGGAGCATCACGTTAAGACCGGAGGCAACAGCAGGAGTTATGCGCGCTGCTATTGAAAATAATCTTTGCGTTCAAGGAGCAAGCGCAAAATTATGGAACTGGGGACCGATGTTCAGACACGAAAGACCGCAGAAAGGACGTTACAGACAATTTTATCAGATTGATGCCGAATGTCTTGGAATTTCAAACGCTATGGCTGACGTTGAAATCATTTCGCTGTCAATCGAAATTTTCAGACGTTTAGGCTTAAAAAATCTCGAAGTCGTTATAAATTCTGTTGGCTGTGAAAAATGCCGCCCCGTTTACCGGCAGAAATTAATCGAATATTTTGAGACACGAAAACAGGATTTATGTGAAACATGTCTTGCACGGCTCGACAGAAACCCGTTAAGAATTTTGGACTGTAAAAAAGAAGTCTGCGGACAAATCGCTGATGGAGCGCCCGACATTTTCGACTCTCTCTGTGATGAATGCCGCGAACATTTTGCCGAAGTCAGAGCGGGGCTTGAGCGTTTGGGTTTTGCTTACACGCTCAACAAAAGGCTCGTGAGGGGACTTGACTATTACACAAAGACGGCATATGAAATTTTATCCGGCGATCTCGGCGCACAAAACGCAGTAGCCGGCGGAGGACGTTACGATAATCTTTCATCTGCGGTAGGCGGAAATAAAATTCCTGGTGTAGGCTTTGCCTGCGGACTTGACAGAATAATGCTCGTAATGGAAGAACAGGGTTGCAGCTTCGGCAAGATGCCTGAAACTGAAGTTTACGTTGCCGCACTTGATGACAGTGCGAGGGGAGCGGCTCAGATTCTCACGCACGAACTCAGAAAAAATAAAATTTCTGCGACCTCAGATACATCTGGAAAATCGTTCAAGGCTCAAATGAAAAACGCAGGTTCATGTAAATTCGCGTGCATAATAGGAGCTGATGAACTTGCAAACGATACAGTCGCGGTTAAAAATCTGAGAGATTCTTCACAGGTCAGCGTTCCGATGAATGATGCCGTGAGTTATATTCAAAAAAATTTAAATTAAAATAAAAAAAACAGGAACAGAAAAACAAAAAAACAAATTTTTCCCGTTCCTGTTATAACGTTTTATAACATTACGTCAGCTTGCGTGTTTATGTTTATGGAGAAGTTCGTGTTCTCTGCCTTTTATTAAAGTGTCGTACAAGGCGAGAGCTGTCGGGTTTTCGTTTGATTTTTTAATCTGAGTGTTTACGTCAGATTCATAAAGTCCGTGCTTTCGGGCTTCTTTTGTTCTGAAACCTGCGTGTGCAGGCTGACCTCCGCCCATTATGCAGCCTCTGCGGCACGCCATGATTTCGACAAAATGATAAAAACTTTCGCCGTTTTTGATTCTCTGCAGCAACGCGTCCGCTTCACCAAGTCCGCTGACTACAGCCGCTTTGATTTCGTTCCCTTTGTAGTTGAAGGTGAACTCGCGCAACGGACCGGGACCTCTCACTCCGCTCTGGCGCAATTTTTCAATCGCAGGACGGTCTGGACCTTCGCAAAGAGTTCTCAGCGCGGCTTCCATAACACCGCCCGAATTTCCGAAGATAACTCCGCCGCCTGATCCTATTCCGAAAGGCATATCGGCAGCTTCGCTTTCAAGCGCATCAAATTCAATTCCTGCACGCTTTATCATCGTGATCATTTCTTCGGTAGTCAGAACGTAATCAACATTCTGTTTACCGTCGCGTTTGAGGTCTTCGCGTAAAATTTCGGCTTTCTTTGCTGTACACGGCATAATCGCAACGGAGAGAATTTTTTTGCCCTCGTTATTTTTCGGGTCTTTGTAATATTCTCGCGCTACCGACCCTAACATTTGAAGCGGTGAGTAACTCGTTGAAATGTTCGGAACAAACTCAGGCCATCTCTTTTCGCAGAAAGACACCCACGCTGGGCAGCAAGATGTCAACAGCGGGAAAGGTCCGCCTTTTTCAAAAATTTCAAGAAATTCTTTGCTTTCTTCCAGAATGGTCATATCTGCACCGAAAGTCGTGTCGTAAACTTCGTCAAAACCGAGCCTGTGAAGAGCTGCAACGATTTTTCCCATTACGTTTTCACCGCGCGGTCCTCCGAAAGCCTGTCCTGCTGCAACACGCACTGCAGGAGCAACCTGTGCGAAAACTTTTATATTCGGGTCGGCGAGAGCTTCCCATACAGGGCGAATGTTCGTGTTGATACTGATCGCGCCGGTCGGGCAGACTACACGGCATTGTCCGCAGTTTACGCAGTCGGTATCCGCAATTTTTTTATTGAACGCCGGAATGACCATAGCGTCCGTGCCGCGGTGAGCAAAATCTATTGCGTTGATGCCTTGAATGCCTTCGCAGACTCTCACGCAGTCGCCGCACAAAATACATTTATCGGGGTCGCGGACGATTGAGGGTGAACTGAAGTCGCGTTCATATTTTCTTTCGCGGTAGCCCCACGGTACAGAGTTGACGCCCAGCCTGTGAGCAAGGTTTTGAAGTTCGCAGTCGCCGTTCTTGACGCATGTTGTACAGTCGCGGTGGTGCGAAGCCAGCATTAATTCAATCAACATTCTTCTGTAACGGACAAGACGCGGTGTACTCGTCCTTATGCTCAAGCCATCGCGCGGCTGTTCCGAGCATGACGCAAACATTCTGCCTTTGTCATCTTCAACGGTGCAGAGTCTGCAAGCTCCGTAAATCGAAAGTTCGGAATGGTAACAGAGCGTCGGCAGGTCGATTCCTGCTTTTCTTATAACAGAAAGAATATTAGGTTCGTCCGTAAACTCAACGGGGAAACCGTCAATTTTCATTACTCCCATTTTCAACACCTCCTAAGCAACGTAAATAGCTTTGAACGGGCAGGCAGCCATACAGGCACCGCACTTAATGCACTTGTCCTGATCAATTTCATACGGAACTTTCGGCGCACCCGATATAGCCTGAACAGGACAGCCACGGGCGCATTTTGAACAGGATTTGCATTTTTCTTTGTCGATAATGTACTGCTTTAATTTCTGACAGACATGTGCAGGACATTTTTTGTTCTGAATGTGTTCGATGTATTCGTCAAGGAATGAATTTAACGTGCTGACGACAGGAAGCGGCGCGCTCTTGCCAAGACCGCACAGTGCGGTGTGAATAATTAAGTCGGCGAGAGTTCGTAATTTGTCGATGTCCTCCATTTCGCCCTGACCTGCTACAATTCTTTCGAGAATTTCCAGCATTCTCAGAGTACCCTCACGGCAAGGAACACATTTGCCGCAGGACTCCCTGTGGGTAAATTCCATAAAGAAGCGGGCAACTTCTACCATGCAGGTGCTTTCGTCCATTACAACAAGTCCGCCTGAGCCTACGATAACTCCCAGCTTTTTAACGCTGTCAAAGTCTAAAGGTTCATCAAGCTGTTTTTCAGTCAGACAGCCTCCGGACGGTCCGCCAATCTGAACGGCTTTGAATTTTTTGTCGTCCCTGATGCCGCCGCCGATGTTGAAAATAATTTCGCGCGGTGTTATTCCAAAAGGAACTTCAACAAGCCCTGTGTTGCGGACTGCGCCTGTTAAAGCGAAAGTTTTTGTTCCCGGACTGTTTTCTGTTCCGATGCTTCTGTACCAGTCTGCACCGCTGAGAATAATCTGCGGAACATTCGCATAAGTTTCAACGTTATTCAGGACTGTCGGTTTTCCAAACAAACCCTGCTCAACAGTACGCGGCGGTTTGACTCTCGGCATTCCTCGCTTGCCTTCGATTGAAGCTGTCAATGCGCTGCCTTCGCCGCACACGAAAGCTCCTGCGCCCCTGTTGATGTTCAATCTGAAACTGAAGCCCGAACCTAAAATGTTATCGCCGAGCAAGCCGTATTCCGTAGCCTGTTTAATAGCGTTTGTTAATCTCTTGACTGCCAGAGGATATTCGGCACGTACGTAAATATATCCTTCCTGCGCTCCGACGGCATAGGCTGCAATGATCATTCCCTCGATCATTCTGTGCGGATCGCCTTCCATAATGGAGCAGTCCATGAATGCGCCCGGATCTCCTTCATCGCCGTTGCAGACAACGTAACGGATTTTTTCGGGCTGACCTGCTACCTGCTGCCATTTTTTGCCGGCAACGAAACCGCCGCCGCCTCTTCCTCTTAACTTTGAGTCAAGGACAGTTTTAATGACTTCGTCCTGTGTCATCGTGAAAAGAGCTTTTGCCAACGCCTGATATTCTCCTGCCGCGATAGCTTCTTCGATAGATTCAGGGTCTATGGTTCCGCATGTTTTCAAGACAACGCGTGTCTGTCCTTTATAAAAAGGAATTTCGCTTTGATTGAAACATTCTTCACCCGTTATTTTATTTTTGTAAAGCAAACGGTTTACGACTTCGTTTTGTTTGACCGTCTTTTCAAAAATCTCTTCGCAGTCTTCGGGCTTGACTTTCGTATAAAGAACTCCTAAAGGCTCGATGCGGACGAGCGGTCCCTGTTCGCAAAATCCGAGACAGCCCGATTTATGCACAGCGGGATGATTATGATCGTGTGCAACTTCAGGAGCAAACTCAACGGAAATTTTTGTGTCTTTGGCGAGTTCGCACATTTTTTCCCAGACTTTAAGAGAGCCGCTTGCCTGACAGCCTGTTCCTGCACAGACTAAAATTCTGACGGGCTCGTTTTTAATGCCGTCCTCAAAATTTTTCTGAAGAGTGTTTAATTCTTCGTGGCTTTTAATTTTGATCATGATTTTGCAGCCTCCTCTCTTAACTCTTTCACCAGTGCGGTAGCTTTATCCGGAGTCATAGCGGGATGAACATGCTCATTGACCATTAATGCCGGTGCAAGGCTACACGCCCCCAGACACGAAACTGTTTCAACGGTGAATAACATGTCATCAGTAGTATGTTTTTTTTCGGAAAGCCCAAGCTCCGAACGAAGGCGTTCAAGCACTGGCAGAGACTGCCGGACGTGGCATGCCGTACCGTCGCAGACTCTTATAATGAACTTTCCTTTGGGTTCAAAAGAAAATCTCTCATAAAAGCTCGCAACGCTGTAAGCCTTTGTTTCAGTTATGCCGATGTGTTTGGCGACATAAGGCAGAAGTTCGACAGGTACATAGTTATACGTTTCCTGAATCTCGTGAATAATCGGAATTAAGGAACGTTCCTGCGCCGGGTATCTGTTCAAAATTTCGTCAGCCTTTGAGTAGAAAGACTCATCAAGCATAAAAATCCCCCCTAATTAAAATTTATCATAATTCGCAAGAAGACTTTAGCTTCTTTAAGCGATAAATGAAATGCATTTCATTATATGATAACACATACACACGGAGAAAAAAATGACAGGATTCAGGAAAAAGGTAAGGAGATCCGATTGAAAAGGCAAAGTCAGATTTGCAGGGTCTAATGAACAAATATGAAAAAATAAAACATTTAATGTTCTTTTAATGTGAACAAACTCTGGAGATGAATCGAAAGAAAAAAATCGTAAAGTTATTGAAAAATTTTTCTTCGTGAAATTTTATGAATGCTAAAAAATTTTTATATTCTTGTAGTGGCAAATGTAGTGGCAAAAAAAACTTTTTTTTCCACTGTATAGGCGCACCGAAAAAATTTTGAAAAATTCCAATTGTAAACTTAGGCAGGTTTACAATTCATTTTCGTTGAGGTGCGAAAAAATTTGTTTTTACCCGAAAAACTCTGCAAATCTGACTATGCCCTTTCAATGTGTTATTATAGCATGAAACGCGATTCATCTTCCTCATTTGTTTGCGAAATTTTCACTGCGCTGGCTCTCTTGCGATTTCTCTGTTCCAACGTTCAAGCAGCCTTTCTTTGTTTGCAGCGTCCCATTGATCGTTTTGATTTACGAGATTCATATCATTGAGCGAAAAACCTGTTTCGGTCTGAGTTACAAGATTTGACAACGGAATGACATATCCTTGGGCTATGATGTTCATTGCATTTTTGCCGATAATCCAGTCATATAATTTTTTTGCGTTTTCAAGATCCGGACCGTTTTTTATGAGCGACATTGAAGCCGTTTCAAAGCCTGTGCCGTCTTCCGGAACAACAATTTTTATTTTTGCGCCTTCACGCTGAAGTCTTACCTGACTGTGAAGGTAGCCTATCGCTATCGGGACTTCACCCCTAGCGCAGCTTTTGTTGGGAACTCCGCCTGAACGTGTAAACTCGGCAACGGATTTTGAAAGCTCTTTGAAATATGCAAAGGCTTTATCTTCATCACCGCCGTTGATTCTTATGACAGTTGTGATCATGTTGTACGCCGTTCCTGATGTTGCAGGGTGAGCAACTTTAATTTTATTCGCGTAGGCAGGCTTTATTAAATCCGACCATTTTGTCGGTATTGCAAGATGGAGTTCGCTTGCCTTTTCAGTGTTGATGCAGAAAGATATAGGACCGACATAAAGTCCTGTCCAGTAATGTTCAGGATCTCTGTAACGTGAAGGAATATTTCTTTCAAATTTTGAACGGTAAGGTGTTGAAAGTCCGCGAAGTTTTGCTTCGATATGCTGAGTTCCGACACCACCGACAAGAATCGAAGCCCAAGGATTTTCACGTTCGGCTTCAAGACGCACTATTGCATCGCCGCCTGAAAGTCTTGTCCATTCGACTTTAATTCCCGTTTCTTCCTCGAACGCTTCAAAAAGAGTTTTTGCCATTATATCTTCCATTGAGGTATAGGCTCTGACTGTTTCGGAAGCAGATGCAACACTGCACAGCAAAATAAAACACGCAAGAACGGACAAAATTTTTTTCATTTTTTTATAAAACCTCCCTTAAGACTATTTTAAAATTATTTTCGGGCAAAAAAAAATTTTCCATGAGTGAAAAAATTTCGGACTTTAATCTTGTAAGCTAAAAGCTTCGAGTTGTTTCACGAGATTTTCATCAACCTTTACACGTTTGGGAAGACGTTTTATTATTTCGAGAGCAACTCCGCACGGATCGTCAAGACATCTGTTTATTTTCAATTCAAGATTGAGTTCGCCGAAAAGAAATTTCACGCGGCAAAAATTGTCGTACGTAAATTTTTCTTCAACAACGCCGGTGATATTCTCGTAGGCATATTCGCGCACCGTATTGCCGAAACCGTGAACGATGAATGCCTTGTCCGAAACTATATAACAAATTTTTTTTCTTGATCTGCTGAAAATGAATTTTTCAATCGCGAGACATGCCGCTCCCCACACAGAATATAAAATTATCACGGCGTGGGCTGAGACGTTTGGGAACAGATAAGAATATATGACTGCTCCCTGAAGACATAAAATCACAGTTACAGCGTATGTGAAACGTGCTATTTTGTTAAATCTTTTTGCTAGAAAATATTTTTTTTCCATTTTATTTATGAGATTCCTTAAAAAATTTTTAAATTATAACACAAGCCGGAAAGAGCGGTGCTGCATCTGAGCTGAGTCAGGTTGCATAGTTTTTTGCTAAAATAAAAAAGAAAATTAAAGATTTAAAAAAGAAAAAATTTTTTAATTTTTAATTTTTTTTAATTTTTTATTCAGGAGCTGAAAAATTATGCTCATAAAATTTTTGCTGGTAGTGATTTTCTTCGGCATCATGCTCGCCATAGGTTTATACTGCCGAAAACATTCAACCGATGTAAACGGATTCGTTCTCGGCGGACGCTCAGTAGGTCCGTGGCTCACGGCTTTTGCTTATGGAACGAGTTATTTTTCCGCTGTCGTTTTTGTCGGGTATGCCGGACAATTCGGCTGGCGTTACGGAATTGCCGCAACATGGGCAGGACTCGGCAACGCTGTCATCGGTTCTCTGATGGCGTGGGCTGTTCTCGGAAGACGCACGAGAATAATGACGCAGTACCTTTCGAGCGCAACAATGCCGGATTTTTTTGGAAAAAGATTCTCAAGCAGCGCATTGAAAATTGCCGCTTCTTTAATTTGTTTCGTGTTCCTGATCCCCTACACGGCGAGTTTATATAACGGTCTCAGCAGACTTTTCGGAATGGCTTTCAGCATTGACTATTCAGTCTGTGTTATTGCGATGGCAATCTTGACTGGAATTTACGTTGTTGCTGGCGGTTATATGGCAACGGCTATAAATGACTTCATTCAGGGAATAATAATGCTGTTCGGAATCAGCGCGGTTGTTGTCGCGGTTCTTTCATCGAAGGGCGGACTTTTTGAAGCTCTTGCCGGACTTGCCGAAATTTCTGACGCTCACGCAGCAACACGCCTCGCAAAATCTCCGGGAATTTTTGCATCGTTCTTCGGACCTGATCCGATTAACTTAATGTTCGTTGTTATCTTAACAAGTCTCGGCACGTGGGGACTTCCTCAGATGGTACAGAAATTTTACGCGATTAAAAACGAGAGCGACATCACGAAAGGCACTGTAATTTCAACTTTGTTCGCGCTTGTTGTTGCTGGCGGCTGTTATTTTTTAGGCGGCTTCGGAAGACTTTTCACGGCGCAGCTTGACCCCACGGGTGTCGGCGTTCCGGTTGAAGGTTACGACTCTGTTATTCCTGTAATGCTGTCTGGACTTCCCGACATTCTGCTCGCTGTTGTTGTGATTCTGGTTTTATCGGCTTCAATGTCAACTCTTTCGTCGCTTGTTCTCGCTTCGAGTTCGACACTGACGCTTGATTTATTGAAAGATCACGTTGTAAAAGATATGGACGAGAAAAAACAGTTGAAGATTATGAGAATTTTGATTGTGATTTTCATAATAATTTCCGTCATTCTCGCTTTGATTCAATATAAATCAAACGTAACGTTCATCGCGCAGTTAATGGGCGTATCATGGGGAGCGCTGGCAGGGGCTTTCCTTGCACCGTTCATGTACAGTCTGTACTGGAAGGGAGTTACAACGCTTGCCTGTTGGGCGAATTTTATTTTTTCGAGCGTTGTTATGACCGCGAATATTTTTGTTCGTCCGGCTATGCTCCAATCGCCGATTAACGCCGGAGCGTTCTGTATGCTCGCAGGATTTATCATCGTTCCTGTTGTGAGTTTCGTAACGCCGAAGCCCGACGAAAAATTCCTTGAAGACGCGTTCTCATGCTACACTAAGACAGTAACGGTAAGACAGTCGAAAGCTCTCGCAGATGACTGAAAAACTCAGGTAGAAAATTTATCATTAAGGAAGCAGGAAGTTGAAAAATTTTCTGTTTCCTGTATTTTTTGTAATGAATAAGATTATTGACTTTCACGTTCACACATTCCCTGAAAAAATCGCCGCGTCTGCACTCGAAAAGTTACAGGCAAAGAGCCACACGCGCCCTTTCACTGACGGAACATTAAAAGCTCTCAGAATTTCAATGGAAGAGTCCGGAGTGTCTTTTTCAATCCTTCAGCCTGTTGCGACTCGTCCTGAGCAGGTTTCCGGCATTAACGAAAAAGCTGTGAAATTAAATTCTCAGTCAAAAAATATTTTTTCATTCGGAGCAATGCATCCAGATTTTGAAAATTTTGAAGCCGAACTCGAAAAAATTTCTTCAAACGGCATTAAAGGCATAAAAATTCATCCTGTCTATCAGGGTGTTAGCATAGACGATGAAAAATTCATAAAAATCCTTCAATGCGCCTGCGGTTTAAATCTCGCGGTCTTAATCCACGCGGGCTGGGACATCGGCTTTCCCGGTAATGACAACGCAATACCGCAAAAAATAAAAAACGCTCTCGAAAAAATTCACGGTGCAAAAAAAATAATTCTTGCTCATATGGGAGGCTGGCGTGCATGGAACGAAGCCGAAAAAATTTTTGCGGATTTTGACGGAGTTTACATTGACACAGCTTTCTCACTTGGAAGTTTCACGCCCAACGGAGATAATTTTTATAAAAATTCTGAAGAATGCAGAATGCTTGATGAAGAAAAATTTTCAAAAATGATAAAGCGTTTTGGGGCTGATCGGGTTATCTTCGGAACAGACTCGCCGTGGAGTTCACAGAAAGACAGCGTTGAAAATTTCAAGGCTCTAAAATCTCTGAGCGACGAAGAGAAAAATTTAATTTTCTTTCAGAATGCCGCGTCCATAATTTTTTAAAAATTTTCTTTAAATCTTGAAAAAATCAGCACTATTGCATATCATATAATGTGGACACGTTTCGTAGAGTTGCAGATTCTACGAAAAAAATTTTTAAAACTAAATTAACGAAAGGAAATAGTTTTTGATTAAATGACCGACGCACACTCGTGACTTTAGTCATGAGTTAGGCGACCCGTTTACTTGTTTTTTTCCCTTTTTTCTATTATACTTACTTATAACAAATGTGAGACGTAGAG
>CAJODX010000034.1 GCA_905233295.1 uncultured Synergistales bacterium
GTTGTGATGTCGTCTCTGTTCTGCAAAGTCGTATGAATGACCCAACGTTCCCAGCTTGCCATGGGTTCAAGTCTTATCGGGCGTCCGTATTTCACAGCCTGACGCGCTGTTGCTTCAGCGAGACGTTCAAGGCTTTTCGTTCTCCGTTCACGATAGCCGCAACTGTCGATTTTGATTCTCGGTTCTGATTTCGGATCTCTCAGCGAAAGATTTACGAGATATTCCATTCCTTTGAGTGCATCGCCGTAACGTCCCACGACATAGTCGGAAGCATCTTCGCCCTGAATGTCCAAAGTGTTTTTCGCCGTTTCTGAAATTACAGCATATGCGTTGATGTCCATCAGCTTTAAAGTTTTGTCTATAAACTCAACGCCATGCTCAAGCAAATTTAAATGAGCCTCTTTGCCGTCGGATTCGTTTAAAATTTCAGTTTCTTTTTCAATCTTTTCGGCTTCATTGTCATTATTTTCATTTTCTGAGCGTGCAGTGATTTCGATTTTCAGCATTTTTCCGCCGAGCCCCAAAAAGCCCTTGCGTTCTTCAGAAATAACCTCAGCGCGAAGTTTTTCCTGCGGAATCCGCCACTGTCTTGAAACATCGCTCAATGCCTCTTCAATGTCCGAAGCTTCGATTATAATCTTTTTTTCTTGAATCAATTTATTTCACCTCATTGCTTTGCTAAAACAGGAGTTAGAAACGAGGGAGCAGGAAGTTTTTGATTCTTACTTGCTTTTCCTTGGTTTCTCCTGATATAACGTCGGTTTTGTTTTCATTTCTTCGCTTGTTTTACGCGAAACACGAACCTGATGAACTATTCCCATCAATGACGATATACCCCAGTAGAGCAAAACTCCTCCGGGCAGCGAGAAACATATAAACGTTAAAAATAACGGCATGAACCACGACATCATAGCCATCTGCGGATTGCCCGCGCTTGAAAGGTGCTGTTGATACCACGTGAGCCACGCGATTAAAATCAGAAGAATGAAATTAAAAATCCACATTCCGATATTCGAGAACAATAAACTTAAATTCGTGAACGATGAGAAAAATACCATCACGAAGCCGAGCTGTTCATCAGGGATTCTGACTCCGGCTTCGTCAACGAGATTCAAAGCGTTCGCAACGGTCGTTAAAACACTGCCGCCGAGATTTACGCCGAGAAAAGTTACGTCCGTGAAGTCAGCGCGTTTCGTCAGGTCATAAAGAACACCGTAAAGCAGAATGAAAATCGGCAACTGAATGATCAGCGGCAGACATCCGCTCGCCGGATTGACTTTATTTTCTTTGTACAAAGCCATAGTCTCGCGGTTTAGAGCGTCTTTGTCATCGCCGTATTTGTCCTGCAAAACTTTTAACATAGGCTGAAGCTTCTGCATTTTCTGCATGCTCACCATTTGTTTTTGCGTCAAAGGGTGCATTGCGGCACGGACAAGCAGGGTTAAGATTATTATCGAAAGTCCCCAAGCGAAGTCGCTGCTGATGAAGCCGCATGTTATCGTGTTGTGAATAAGCTCAAGCAGAGCGCGCAGCAAAGATTTTGCCTGTTCCCACATATTTTATTTTCACCTCTTAAAATTTTTCGGCGGAGGATCATAGCCTCCTGGATTCCACGGTCCGCATTTTGAAATCCGCTTTAATGTCAGCCATGAACCGCGCAAAAATCCCCACTCTCTGTAAACTTCCATAGCGTAATTTGAGCAGGTCGGGTAAAAACGGCAGTTTCTGCCAAGATAAGGCGAGATCAAAAGCTGATACAGGCGTATCAATATCACTGCAAGACGGGAAAGCATAATAATTTTTTTCGTCTGAACAATTTTTCAAGCTCTCCGGCAATATCCTGACTTTTTGCGCCAATGCCTTTTTCTTTTAAAGTCAGGATTATGTGAAGACCGGGAATTAATTTTTTTTCAAACTGAGAAAAAGCCGCACGCAAAATTCTTTTTCCGCGATTTCGGACATGAGCTTTCCCCAGACGTTTGCCGACTGCACAGCCGAATTTTATTTCGGGCGTGTTGTCTTTCAAATATAACAACCGCACCAGCTCCCCGTTGACACGAACACCGGTGCGGAATATCAAATCAAATTCCCAGCCTTTTTTGAGCCTGACAATATCAGACACGGGTCAGGTACTTGCGTCCCTTGCGTCTTCTGTTGCGGAGGACTTTGCGTCCCGACGGAGATGCTGAACGGGCTAAGAATCCTATCTTGCGTTTTCTTGGCAATACGTGGGGCTGAAATGTTCCCTTTTTCATTTTAAAATGAAGATACTCCTCTCTAGAAATTAATAATAACGCGAGGAATTATAGCATATTCGATTTTGAAATTTTGCAGTGTTCCCTTAAAATATTCTGGGTGATTTTTTATGAAAAAATGTACGTTGCTGATAAATTCCTGCGATGCTTATTCTGACGTTTGGGATTTATTTTTCAAAGCTCTGAAAGTTCAGTGGGCTGATTGTGAATTTCCTGTAATTTTAAACACGGAAACGAAAAAATATCCGGGCGTTAAAGTTTTAAATTTCAATACGCCGTGTTGGGGCGCAAGATATAAAAACGCTCTGAAGTTCATCGAAACACCTTACGTGATACCTATTCTCGAAGATTTTGTTTTAAAAGAAAAATTCACGGGCGGCGAAATAATTTCAAAAACGGTTCAATGGCTTGATGAAAATCCTGACATCGGAGTTTTTTATCTCATTCAACATCCGTATATTTTGCAGGAAAAAACTGAATTTGAAGGTTTCGGCTTGCTCCCTCAAAGGGCTGAATATAAATTAAGCACGCAGTTTGCAATCTGGAGAAAAACATATCTCGACAAATGTCTGAAAGGCATTGAAAATCCTTGGGAATGGGAACTCTTTGTTACCCGTAAAGCATGGAGATTCAAAGAAAGAGAATATGCTCTGCTTGAAAACGAGCCTGATGTTTTTAATATACAGTTTGGCGGCGTAATATGGCGCGGTCTGTGGCATCCCGAGGCAAAAAATTTAGCTGAAAAATACGGCGTTGAAATAGATTTTTCCAAACGCGGCTTCATGGACCTCAATGATCCGAACAGACGGAAAAATGCCTATCACGTCGGCAGAAATTTTCCCAAAGACATTTTCAAAAAAATATGGTGGCGCGAATTTTTTGAAAGAATCAGAGCCGAGTTCAGAAAAATAAGATTAAAAATTTAGGAAAACTCAGCAGAGTCTCTGCTAAAATAACGCGGGTGATTTTTATGGGAGTAAATTTGAATGACGCTGAATATTTTGCTGACACAATACTGAAACGGGTCGAACAGCTTATGAATGAACGCGACACCTTGAAGCGCGAACTCTCAAGGCGTTCAAACGGAAATTCTGAACACAATAAAGCTTTTGTGCGTGCCTTTCAGGAAAATATAATTTCAAATGCTGTTGCTGCCGGACGTATTGAAAAACTCGAACGCATTTTGCTGATGAGGAATTAAAAAATTATGAAAACTTCACGAGATGTTTATTTAACGATTGGCAAAGGCTCATATACCCTCAACACCTCGATTGAAAATGAAGAATTTGACAGAGTTAAAAGTCTTATTGATGATGCCTGCGGAGAAATCGTCAAAGGTGCAAAACAGGAAGATATTTTAATGCTTACGTGCGTTCGTCTTGCGTATGCTCTTGACAGTGTGAACAGCAAATTAAAAAATATTCTTGAAAAAATCGAAGAGTGAAAAAATGAATTTCATTGCAGGATCAGGACATAAAAGGAGGAAAATTTAACTATGAAAGTAATTTTGAAATCAGACGTAAACAAACTCGGTAAGGCTGGAGCATTGCTCGAAGTCAGCGACGGCTACGCAAGAAATTTTCTGCTGCCGAAAAATCTCGCGATTGAAGCAACTCCCGCAAAAATGAACGAATGGAAAAACGAACAGGCTCGTCTCAAGGCAAAAGACGCAAAAGAACACGCTGAAGCTCTTGAACTTCAGAAAAAACTTCAGGGCAAAGCCGTAAATATCACAGGCAAAGCTGGCGATAACGGCAAACTTTTCGGGAGCATCACACCGGCACAGATAGCCGAAGCTCTCGAAACACAGCACGATGTAAAAAATTTTGACAAACGTAACATTAAACTCGATGACGTTGTGAAACAGCCGGGAAATTTCAATTTTTCACTGAAATTATATCCGGGCGTTCAGGCGGACATGACATTAATTGTAACGGTAGCATAAATGAATAAATTTCAGAGGAAGCTCCGTAAATAAACAGCGGACTTCCTTTTTGTAAAAAAATATTTGAAAATGAATCAAACCTACGGAAATCTTCCGAATAATCCCGAAGCTGAACGCGCTGTACTCGGTGCGGCAATACTCTCAAAAGAATCTCTCGGCAACGTGATTGAAATTCTCAAGCCGGAAGACTTTTTTGACACCAACAACAAAATCGCATTTGAAATTTTAGTTTCAATGTATATGTCAGACAAGCCCGTCGATTTCGTTACTGTCTCAGAAGAGTTCAAGACACGCGGAGTCTTTGACAGACTTGGAGGTCAGCCTTTCCTCGCTGAACTCACGAACGACCTGACGGTGATGGCGAATGTTACGTATCACGCAGAGATTGTCCGTGAACATTCAATAAGACGGAAATTAATCGAGGCTGGAAACAGAATCATCACGCTCGCGTATCAGAACGACAAAACCACGAATGAAATCATCAGCGAAATTGAAAAATTAATCTTTGATGCCTCACAGAATAAAAATTCATCTGAGTTCAGACACGTTAAAGACATCATAAGCCCTGTTTTTGTGAACGTTGAAGAAAGATTCAGGCAGACTGATACACGCACGGCAGGTTATCCGACTGGATTTGATGATCTTGATCAATACACCGGAGGTTTTCAGCCCGGCAGTCTTAACATCATAGCAGCCCGACCTTCAATGGGAAAGACGGCTTTTGCTCTCAATATTGCGCAGTTTGGAGGCAGAGACGCGAATATTCCCGTTTTAGTATTCAGTCTTGAAATGCCTGCTGAACAGCTGGTGCTGAGAATGCTTGCTGCTGAATCCCGCGTTAATCTTTCAATGCTCAACACGGGAACGTTCGATACGGACGCGTTCGGTTTGGTTCGCGAGGCATGCGACATTTTAGCGCGAAGAAATATTTACATCAGCGATGACTCAATGCTCTCAGCTTTGGATTTCCGCACGCGGTGCAGACGTTTCAAGACAAAACACCCAGATTTAGGCTTGATAATAGTCGATTATCTTCAGCTTATGAGTACGGGAACATCAAATATCAACAACGGAAGACAGCAGGAAGTCGCGGAAATTTCAAGAATGCTGAAAGCCGTTGCACGTGAACTGAACTGTCCTGTCGTTGCGTTGTCCCAGCTTTCACGAGCCGCAGAGCAGAGAACAGAAAAAAAACCTCAGCTTTCGGACTTAAGAGACTCAGGCGCGATTGAACAAGATGCAGATGTCGTAATTTTGCTTTTCCGCGAAGATTATTACAGCGACACCGAACAGAATGACGAACAGAACAGCAAAGCTGATATAAGAATCGCAAAGAACAGAAACGGCAGCACAGGAACATTTCATTTGACTTTCGTACGCGAAATAACAAGATTTATGAACTTCGGCGGAGATTTTTAAGGATTTAAAAATTTTTTAATTTTCCCGAAAAATATTCCGGCTGTCAACAGCGCGATGCCGACTAACGTGAATCCCCAAGCCTTGGGCATATAGCCGAAAAGATGATCGAAAAAATATCTCGCGGCTAACAGCGTGCAGAAAATTATTCCCAGCGCGGCAAGCCCCTTGTAAATGTTTAAGAGCATCATCAGCGCAACGAATACAGCCGTAGCTACGGGGAAGAAATTTTTTCCTGAGAAACCGAAAATTTCAGCGGCGAAAATTTCTCCCTGCCAAAATTCCGACCATGTTAATAAAAGTCCGAACAGTCCAAGCATTAACACGCCGAAAATCTGCGAGTCCCGCCATTTTGAAATCATTGACAAAACCGCGCCCGACAAAACTAAAATTATCAGCGTCCATGTTCCGCCGAAACATAAACTCATTCGTGAAGCCAAAAGCAACAGCGTCAGGAGCATGTTCACGCCGAAAATTCCTCTTTCGCTGATGAAACGCCACGCAAGCCACAAAAAAATTATTAACGCAAAAGCATTCCACGGCGAAAAAAATTCAAGGACTGAAACACGCGAAAGATTTGCAAATTCAAGCGCAAAAATATCTATTGCGTTGACGGCGTTCAAATACAGAAAAGACAAAATCTGAGCAAAATACACCTGCCAGTCATCACGCGCAGCAAATGCCGAAATCAAAATCTGAATTATCCACCAGCCTATTATCGCTGTCCATTCCAGTTTTATGTTGTACATGCGTGTTATCAAAAAAATTCCCGATCCGAAAATAACGCTCGCGAGAAGATGAAACGCTTTTCCGGCGCGTGTTTTTGACATTCCGAAAAACGAATACGCCGCCATTGAAGCAAGCCATGCCGCAACAATCACGCAGACCCTGAAAATTTTCGGGAGTTCATGCCAGTGTGCCGCGACAAAACTCACTGCGCCAAGTCCTAGCAAAATTCCTCCGGCAATGAAAAAAATCATTCTTAAATTTCGGGATTTTATTTCGTAGAGCGACAGAATTTTTTCAGATTGTTCCGATGTTATTAAATTTAATCTAACCCAATCGGAAATTTCAGCGTTAAGAAATTCAATTTCTTTTTTTGCGTGTAATTTTTTCAAAATATTTTTCTCCTTAAAAAAAACAGGAATCAGGAAAAAATTTTATTCCTAACTCCTTATTTTTAACTCATAACATTTTTTTTCAGCTTACGCGGCTGCCCAGCGGAATATCTTTTTCGGGAGTTAAGAGCGTCAGCTGTTCAGAAACTCCGTCTTTTTTGACACTCGCACACAAAATCATTCCGTTGCTTTCAACTCCGCAGAGTTTCACGGGCTTCAGATTCGTAACGAGAATGATATTTTTCCCCGTTAAATCTTCGGGCGTGAAAAAGGCTTTTATTCCCGAACATACCGTGCGTTTTTCGTAGCCTAAATCGACTTCGAGTTTGTAAAGTTTTTTCGAGCGCGGAATTTCTTCGACATTGATGATTTTCGCAACTCTCATTTCAACAGTTTTGAAATCGTCGATTGAAATTTCAGCTTCGTGTTCAAGTGCCGGAGCTTCGGTTTTTGTTTCTTCCATTTTCTTTTTTTCCTCCTGAGATTTTTTCCATTCGTTAATGTCTATACGCGGGAACAGAACTTCAGCTTTGTTGATGATTTTTCCTGCGCCTTCGCCCCATTTGAAATTTTCATACAAAAGTTTTTCATTTTCATCAAGCCCGAGCTGAGCGAGAATTTTTTTCGCCGTGTCAGGCATTGTCGGTGCGATTAACAGAGCCGAAAATCTCAGAGCTTCATAAAGATTTAACAGAACAAAATTCAATTTTTCCGCCTGAGTTTCATCTTTAGCGAGTTTCCATGGTGTTGTCTCGTCAATGAATTTGTTTGCTCGTCCGATAAATTCCCAGATTGATTTCAAAGCTTCATCGAAAGCAAAATTATTCATTGCCTCATCGACACGTTCAAGAACATTTTCCGCCATTGAGCGTAACTCAGATTCAGATTCAGCGCATGAAGGCACGACACCTTCACGATAACTCTTTATCATCTGAAGAGTTCTGTTTAGCAGGTTTCCTAAATCATTTGCAAGGTCGCTGTTGATGCGTCCGACAAGAGCAAGCTCGGAAAAGTCTCCGTCATTCCCGAACGGAACTTCACGCAGCATAAAATATCTGAACGGGTCAAGCCCGTATTCCTTCACGATTTTGAACGGGTCAACGACATTGCCCTTGGACTTGCTCATTTTTTCGCCGTTGTAAGTCCACCAGCCGTGAGCAATGACTTCAACCGGAAGATTTATTCCGAGCGCGATTAACATCAAAGGCCATATGACACAGTGAAATCTGATAATGTCTTTGCCTACCATATGACGGACGTGATGCCAGAGGTGCGAAAATTTTTCCGGGTTGTCAATGTAGCCCGCCGCAGTCATGTAATTTATTAAAGCGTCAAACCAAACGTATATGACATGTTTTTCATCGCCCGGCACAGGTATTCCCCATTTAAGGCTTGTGCGCGAGACGGACTGGTCTTTAACGCCGCCTTTCAGAAAACTCATAATCTCGTTGTAACGGATTTTCGGCATTACAGCCCTGACGTGTTCTTCATAAAATTTTATGAGTTCAGGAACATATTTTGAAGCCTTGAAAAAATAGCTTTCCTCTTCCATTACAGTTAAAGGTCTTCCGCAGTCGGGACATGTTTTGTTCGGTCCCATTGCATTTTCTGGAACGTAAGTTTCACACGGTACGCAGTAATAGCCGGAGTATGTTCCTTTGTAAATATCTCCCTGCTCAATTAATTTTTTGAAAATTTCCTGAACGGCTTTTATGTGCCGCGGCTCCGTCGTACGGATGAAATCATCATTGCTGATATTCAGGACTTCCCATAAATTTTTGAAATTCAAATGAATTTTATCGACAAGCTGCTGCGGAGATATTCCCTGAGCTTCTGCCGCTGTCTGAATTTTCTGCCCGTGTTCGTCAGTCCCTGTCAGAAAATGAACGTCATAGCCTTTCATGCGTTTATAACGGGCTGCTGTGTCGCAAGCCGTTGTTGTGTAGGCATGTCCGATGTGCGGAATGTCATTAACGTAATAAATCGGCGTTGTGATATAAAAAACTTTGTCGCTGTTCATCAAAAATAAAAAATCCCCCTTGAAAAATTTAAATTATTCATAATGACGGTATGCTATTATATTCTAAATTTATCATAATCCGCAAGAAGACTCCCACTTCTCTAAGTTGGAGATGAATTGCGTCGTATAGTATAATTCTCTTAGTGATGAATATGACAGAAACAGAGAGATTAGAGAAAAACAACCGAATACGCGAAAAAGGGAAAG
>CAJODX010000035.1:0-1162 GCA_905233295.1 uncultured Synergistales bacterium
CCCGCTTCTATAAGCGGTGGTAGTTCACTTTTTAATCAGGAGATTTTTTTATGAAATCGTCAGGAACTTTCAAAACACTGTTAATCGTTGCAGTGTCGCTGATTTTTATCATAGCTGCAAACACAGGCGTTAATGCCGATGTTGATAAGACGGGCTGGGCTTCACAGCTTCGTTTCATGTCCGGACCTCCGGGAGGAAGCTGGGAAGCTCTCGGCACGGCTCTGTCTGATACATGGACGGCTTCGGGACTTCCCAAAACGGCGAGTTTAACAGGCGGCGGCGTTTCAAACATTCTGAACGTTCACGCAAAACGCGGAGATTTAGGCTTTTCTGTCGCGTCTTTGCTCGGTGCGGCTGTCAAAGGCGAAGCTGACTTCAAAAACCGAGTTGTTGACAACGCTGTCATCATGGCGAACATTTACACGCAATACACATATTTTGTCATGCGGAAAGATTTTGCCCAAAAAAATAATATTAAATCCGTTGAAGACATTATAAACAAAAAAACAGCACTGAGATTCGCAACTCTCAAACCCGGAACAAGCTCTGAATTTATAGTGAAAGCTCTTTTTGAAAAAGGCTACGGCTTCGATTACAAAAAAAATTTTCAGGATTGGGGCGGCAGTGTCGAATACGTTTCATACAGCGGCGGCACAGAACTCCTTGCGGACAATCATCTCGACTGTTTTGCGTTTTCAATCGGCAGAACAGCTTCAACTCTTATGAACATTGAAAATCAGGTTGATGTAGTTTTGCTGCCCGTTGGACAGGATGCTCTTGATAAACTTTCGGACGCTTACGGTACTGTTACATTCACGGTTGCGCCGGGGATTTATAAATCTCTTCCCGAAGGCTCTGAACCTGTCAAAGTCGTTGGAGATTACACATGCATCGTTGTCCGCAAAGATTTGCCTGAAAGTCTTGTAAGAGAACTCAACAGGGTGTTATGGGAACATAAAGGCGAACTGGCAAATGCTGTGAGCGATATTGAAGAGCTTGCACCGGAAACGGCGTTGCCTGAAAAAATTCCGGCACATGAAGGTTCAGTAAAATTCTGGAAAGGTTTGTCTCAATAAGATTAAAAAAAATTTTCCGCTATTGTTTTCGATAAATTTTTTTGTGCGCTGATTTTTTTTGAATTTCGTCCTGCCGTTTCCACGCG